>CAIUCS010000032.1 GCA_903897715.1 uncultured Synechococcales cyanobacterium | reverse complement strand
TTTTTGGTATAATAAATTTATGGATTTAGGGCAATGGGCTTCCGTTGATGACATTTCAAGAGCGAGCAGTAAAGCTGGTTGACTGACAAAAGTTGTACGCCCTCACCCCCAACCCCTCTCCCATGGGGAGAGGGCTAGGGTGATGGCTTTCAGGGTTTTGGCTGAGAAGTTTTGTCAGTCAATCAGGCATTAAAGAGAAACTAGCTGATTATTCCCATTCCCTTGATATTGATTGACCCGAATGAATATATGTTTAGAGTTGATGGAACTGATTGAATCATGGATTTATCTAAAGGTGTGAAGAGTGCCTGGCAAAGCCTTAAAAGTCATGAAATCACTGTTGAGCAAGCTCTTGATTTATTGATTGATGATCAAAAGACCATTAATCAACTGTTACTAGATACTGAAGTCGGTTCCCGTTTCTTTCGCCAGTTTCCAGATCCTAAACTAGTACCACCAGTTATTCCCCTTTTGTTATGGCAGCAGTGTTTCTACCTTGGGAGCCCCCGTCCATTAGAGAGTGAAGAAATTCGTAAACTTCGGGATCACACTCTATCTGAAATTAAAATTATTCCCATCAATGAACAAAGTTATAACCTTTGGTTTCATAGTCAAAATGACGACCGTAAAGGGCTAACTACTACCGCACTCATTGATCCGTTAACAGGTTTACTACCCCAGGAGGACATTAGTCAGGTTGCTGAACTCTCCTTAAACAAGGCGGGTGATCAAAATGAACGGATTCGTACCATTATCTCCACTGCCTTACGTAATCGCGCCAGTGATATCCACCTTGAACCTTCTGAAGATGGATTACGAATCCGTTATCGGATTGATGGAATTTTAAGAGACATTACAACTCTATCTACTAGAGAATTAAGCCGACGTGTTATTGTCTCATTGAAAGTGATGTGTAACATGGATATTTCTGAAAGCCGCCGTCCTCAAGATGGACGAATCGGGGATAATTATCGATTTGGACAAGATAAAGTGGCATTGGACATGCGGGTAAGTACTCTCCCATGCATGGGGGGTGAAAAGGCAGTAATTCGTTTACTCCCCCAGCGTAATCCATTCTCCACTGTTGATAAGCTTGGGTTCAGTCAGGAAACTTTATCTACCTATCTCCGCTGGCTTTATCAGCCACAAGGATTAGTGATTCTCACTGGTCCAACAGGATCCGGTAAAACCAGTACCCTTTATACCAGTTTGCAAACTATTGCCAAAGAAAACGTCAACGTTGTAACCGTAGAAGATCCCGTAGAATACATCCTTCCCCGTATCACCCAAACCCAGGTTCATGAAGCCACAGGTATGACCTTTGCTGCCGGTCTGCGCGCCATCCTTCGTCAAGACCCTGACATTATCATGGTGGGAGAAATCCGTGATCACGACACGGCTGAAACAGCAGTGCGAGCCGCCCTAACCGGACATTTGGTACTAACCACCCTACATACCAATGATGCTATCTCCGCCATTCCCCGACTTAAAGACATTGGTCCTGACCCTGGTTTAATTAGTGATGCCTTGTTGGGAATAGTAGCACAACGATTGGTGCGTAAGGTGTGCCCCCATTGTGGTGAACCTTATACCCCTAAAAGTGCTGATCTTAGTGCGTTAAAAATCAATCCCGATCAAATTTATGTGCAGGGATGGCGTAAGGGAAAAGGTTGCAATCAATGTTTCGATTCCGGGTATTTAGGTCGTGAGGCAGTCATAGAATTAGTGGATATTGATGAAACCATCCGTCAAGTAATCTACGATGGAAATATTAACCGCCTTCATCGACATTTACAAACCATACACTATCCCTCATTTAGACAGGCAGCAGTAGAAAAAGTTACCACAGGAGTGACTACCGTGGAAGAGGTGATGAGGGTCTTGCCCCATAGTTCCTTGCATCGCAATTGGCTG
>CAIUCS010000031.1 GCA_903897715.1 uncultured Synechococcales cyanobacterium | reverse complement strand
CGCCAATTCAAATTTGAATTGGCGCCACCTTAGAAACCCGTTGGGCGAAACCGAAAGTCCGTCTTCCCATAGCATGGATCGAGATCATGCTCCCCCTGCACTGCCGAAGTATCATGATGCAGCTAATAGGGTGAATGCCCGAGGAAATCTCCCACCAGCCTTCACTACGTCGTGAGACTATTATGCTAGCTTGCCGAGCCCCATACGGGGTGCTGCGGGGACTGGGGGAGAAAATCCCCTGGTTACCCGATTGTTAGGTTGCTGGTAAACGGATGATTTTTCGAGATTCTGCAAGCTGTCACGATTTTGTACTAATACAAATGTAGCAATTGCTAGAAGAAAGTAACCGAAGCTTTTCTGAAGTTGTTGTGCTGAAATAAATTGGGCAAGATATGCCCCAATCACCGTTCCACATCCAGCTAAAAAAGTAAATGAAACCGTGAGTGTCCAGTCTAAAGAGACATTTCCTAAGTAACCGAGAAAACCTGCAACAGAATTACACGCAATGATCAACAGAGAAGTTCCGATCGCCTGTCGCATTGGGATATTGCCCAGCAGCACCAAAGCAGGAACGATCGCAAATCCACCGCCAACGCCGACCAACCCAGTCAAAATGCCCACCGCAATTCCTTCGGTCATAAGCCATAGCCAGCAATATTTACAAGCAGGTTTGACGTACTGGATCGACGCTAGCTCATCCTCATTGGACTCAGGTTTTGCCTTAATCGAGCGATAAATCATTAATCCTGCGGCGACCAACATTGAGAATCCAAAGAGGAACATCTGGAAGCCACTCGTGATAAATGGAAGTGTCGCAATCCTGGCACCCAAATAAGCGCCTACCATAGTTGCCGATCCGAAAATTCCCGCTATCTTAAGATTCAGATTGCCACGTCGTGCATGGGGAATACAGCCCAATAAACTCACACTCCCAACAATAATTAAGGTCATGGCGATCGCTGGTTTCGGCGAAATACCCATGATATAAACCAGCACGGGCAGTGCTAACACCGAGCCACCACCACCAAGCAAGCCTAAACTGATCCCGATGCAAACCGCGAAGAGATGCCCAACAATCCAAGTCATAGCTTATTTCCAGATTGTTGGTTATAGGGCAACTTGGCTAATAGCAATCCCATTGCACAGGTGTTCGTGACACCAGCAAATACAAGCCCAGCCCCAACAAACCCACTGAGAATCAAAAAATTGGGTGATACGAGCACCCCTAAAACTGTCCCTAAAAACACCAAGGAACCTGCCACAATTTGCACTTGTCGAAACAGGCTAATCGGTGCATTTTGACTCTTTTCAATGCTATAGCCCGCATTTTTCCAACTGGGAATTCCGCCTCGTAAATGAACCACAGAAATGAATCCTGCCTCTACACACTTTTGGGCAGCTTTGGTCGATCGATTACCCGATTGACAATAGAGTACAAGCTTTTGTCCTGACTGCGGTTGAACTTGATCGGGATTGAATTGTGATAATGGATGGAGCTTTGCCCCAGGAATCCGTTCGGTTGCGTATTCCGCTGTTTCCCGTACATCCACTAATGTTACGGCACGATCATCTAGCCATTGCTTCAAAGTCTGAGCATCAACTTCTTGAATCTGGGGATTATTCGTCATGGTTATCCTTTAAACCGAATAGGTGTTAGTAGATATTTCGGGTGTTTGACCACATTGTTCATTGGCAGGTAATGCTTCCATCATTTTTTGCGGATCGGGCAGATTTAGTGCATTCATAAATTGCCTAAATTCATCGCGGCTACGCCCGACAAATCGAGGGTTCCAGTATTTTTCCTCTGCAACGGAAGAAACTGTCTGTCCGTGATAGTCGTGTGCTGGATAAATCAATGTTGCATCCGGTAAGGTGAACAACCGCTGAGTCACTGAATCAAACAAGGTTCCTGCATCCCCACTTTGAAAATCCGTTCGCCCACAGCCTCGTATCAATAGTGCATCCCCGGTCAGCAAGTGTGTTCCACTGACGAGATATGCCATGTGACTATCGGTGTGCCCCGGTGTTGCAATCGCTTGCACTTCTACGCCACCAATATGCAGCGTTTCACCACCTTCAATAAACTGATCAGCACATTCTACCTGCGCTTGATTGGGCACCACACTCAAACATCCCGTTCTCGATCGCAGTTGGGCTGCGCCCGTAACATGATCGGCGTGAACATGGGTCTCTAAGCAGTAGCGCAAGGTCAAACCCAATTCTTTTAGTAACTTGAGATCGCGTTCAACCTGCTCTAAGACTGGATCGACCAATATTACCTCGCCAGAATCCTGATCACCAATCAGATATGTGTAGGTACTACTTTCACGGTCAAAAAGTTGACGAAATAGCATCACTATTTACTCTTGGTTTACACTAGTCAATCGTATGACTATATAGTAGCATAATAAAATAAGTAAATCTAAATTGAAATCAGTTCATTCCCGATTATGGCGCAAATCCCGATTTCTGCTCTCGCCCAAGTTGCAGACTATTTCAAGGTTTTATCAGAGCTTAGTCGGCTGCAAGTGCTGTGTGCCCTCAAGGACGGGGCAAAAAATGTGACTGAAATTATTGAAGAAACTGGTCTGGGACAAGCCAACGTTTCCAAGCACCTGAAGATTTTGACCCAAGCAGGCATTTTGAAACGGCAGCCCCAGGGAGTCAGTGTGTACTATCAAATTACTGACCCGATGATTTTTGATTTATGCGAACTGGTGTGTCAGAGTCTCGAAATTCAGTTGCAAGAACAGTCACAAGCGTTAAAAGTCCTCGACGGGTTGCGTCAGGTCTAATCATTGCGATCTCATTATCTGGACGTGCTTAATGACTTTTATTCAGGGAGGGTTTGAAGCATTATCCTTACTAAGCAACCTAACGATTGAATTCAGCGGCATTGAGTAACTTTTGCTTTTGCACCCATCAGCCATCTCTATTCGCTGCTGCGACCGGTTGTGTGCGATTCGTTCGTCCTAGATGGGCTAAACCTAGCTCAGGGATAGGTGACAAAGACATTGTACCTTGATGACTGAATAGCCGTAAGGGTGAAAGTCCCTTGCACTGAAGATGAGGAGTGAGGGGATGGGAATCAGAGCCAGTGGCAGAGTGCTAGAAAAATCCCATGCAAGTATCATGGGATGGGAGCAAAAACAGGAGCAGATATAACAGTGGAGGGAGATGAGGGTTATACTCATGTAGGCGAGAACCTTCCCCCCAGTCAACAGAATGAACCATTCATCGAAGGTGAAAGTTGCTATTGGATTGAGGCAAGGGTAGGAGTAAGGACTACTCAACTATTGTCAAAGCAACAGAAACACCATGGCGATGGGCAAAATGAGTCAATATATTCGATGGTTTACCCATGGAGAGAGGAGATATGCCTAACAACTGGGGCAATGGCAAGTGTGTACCTCAAATCCACCGAAGTAAGCGGTGAGTGAGAAAAGGGTTTGGATAGGTATGGGCGATCGCCCATACTCTGTTCGACTACTGATCCACAATTGAAGCCATCTAACTAGCATTTATACTGAAACTTAGTGTATAAGTACCTTGAATAACAGTACTACCTCAAAACTTTCTGGGTCACGCAATCATACAGTGAAATATCCCATTACAACCGCACACATCTCTTAACGCTTATAGATAGTACGTCCTAATGTTAAAAACACTAGGCTAGAAAAATATAGCGATTCCTGAACGTATGAAGTACACCCTAAATAAGAGAAGCCTTGCAGCACATGAACTTGGGCAACTGACCTGTACGTCATCCGTATGAGAACCGCTATATCATTCTCAATACGCTTTAACTAATGGAAATTTTCGCAATAAAACCCAGGAAATTGGCTCTTATTGATATATCTAAGTTTTGTGTGCGGTCACCCTGACCCTAGAATGCTGAAATCAACATCAGGTGGGGAGGTTACCGGCAACAAATTCCCAATTGACTAAACTATCCAAGAATGTTTGGATGAAGTCGGGACGACGGTTTTGATAATCAATGTAGTAAGCATGTTCCCACACATCTAGGGTAAGGAGGGGAACTTGGTTATGTACGAGTGGGTTTTCGGCGTTGGCAGTTTTGGTAACCTTCAAAGTACCGGCATCAGAGACTAACCAAGCCCAACCGCTCCCAAACTGAGTAGTAGCCGCTGTCTTAAATTCGTCCTTGAATCGTTCAAAACTCCCAAAGGAGCGATCGATTTTTTCAGCTAAAATTCCGCTTGGAGTGCCCCCGCCATTGGGAGATAATGAACTCCAGAAAAAAGAATGATTCCACACTTGGGCAGCATTGTTGAAAATACCAGCTTTACTGGAATCACCAAATGTAGACTGAATCACTTCTTCCAAGGGTAAGGATGCCAGAGTAGTTCCTTCTGTCAATTTATTAAGGTTAGTCACATAGGCAGCATGGTGTTTGCCATAGTGAAATTCAAAAGTACGAGCTGAAAGATGGGGTTCTAACGCATCGGGTGCGTAGGGAAGGGGAGACTGGGTAAAAGCCATGGTTAAGTGGAGTTTGAGTAAGTTTCTAAGATGTCATTAGTTGGGGAAAAGACCAACTATCGCTGATGTACTTTTTACGATTATAACTTAATCTTTGTTACATCGGCATGTCCGCTAAGGTTCCAATATTTTCCAGAATCAAGGAGGGAGCAGTGCGTTTAATAAGTCCAGTCAGTACTTTACCAGGACCTAATTCAACCACTCGTCCAATTCCTTCTTCAGGTAAACGTAAGGAAATTTCACGCCAGCGGACTGAGCCAGTCATCTGCTGTCGCAGTCGATTCTTAAGCAGGGTGGCATCGTTGGCGGGAGTGGGTTCAGTATTTGAAAGAACGGGCACTTTGGAATCTTCAAAAGTTACAGCGTCTAGAACTTCAGCGAATTCTTCTGCTGCATCTGCCATTAAGGGAGAATGGAAAGCTCCCGAAACATTTAATGGAATGGCACGTTTAGATTTAACCCCGGTTAAAACGGTTTTAACACCGTTGGGAGTACCCGAAATAACCACTTGTCCATCATTATTGTCATTAGCAAGTACAACATCCGGAGTATTGGTTAGATACTGCTCTAATTGATGGCGATCGCAGCCAATTAGAGCAGCCATCATCCCATCAGAAGCCCTATCCATTAATTCTGCCCGTCGTTTAACCAACTGTAAGCCAGATTCAAAACTAAATACCCCCCCCGCATAGAGGGCTGTGTACTCCCCTAAACTATGACCAGCAACCAGATCAGGATAATGGCCCCGACTAACCATTAAATCAACCAAAATACTCTCTACCACATAAAGGCAGGGCTGGGTATAAAGTGTCCGAGATACCATGTCTTCAATATTTTGACAAACTTCAAGAACAGACCATCCAAGTAAATCATCAGCGTGATTTAATCGATGTCTTGCCTGGGGTAAATCTAAAAAATCGGTCCCCATGCCAATTGATTGTGAACCCTGTCCTGGGAAAATCCAAGCCGTTTTTATCATTGTTTATTCATACCCGTATCATCCATGATTGACCATTAATCCCTCTTTTATGGGAAAAACCAGAGTATTGATTAAAATCAATTTTTTCTTCCCGGTTTTGAATGGTGTTATTACTCTTTTGAATTGTATGATTGGGGGGGATTCGGTACAAGATCTCCAATGGATTAAAAGGTTGAAGTAGTAATGACTGACTGGTTAGATACAACAATTGAAACTATTCGGGCTAGGGAAGTTTTAGATTCCCGTGGTCGTCCTACCATTGAAGCTGAAGTTTATCTTTCAGGGGGAGTGGTGGGGTTATCCCAGGTACCCAGCGGTGCTTCTACGGGAACCTTCGAGGCTCATGAATTACGGGATGAAGAACCCAATCGTTATTTTGGTAAGGGGGTCTTAAAGGCTGTCCACAATGTGGAAACAGAAATTGCGCCTCGATTAACCAATTTAGATGCACTCAATCAGGTACTCATTGACCGGACCATGGTGGAGCTGGATGGTACTCCCAATAAATCCAGATTGGGAGCCAATGCAATTTTGGCTGTTTCCCTTGCCACTGCCCATGCTGGTGCAAAAGCATTGGGTCTACCGTTATATCGTTACTTAGGCACACCCCTATCTAATTTATTACCGGTACCCTTGATGAATGTCATTAATGGAGGTGCCCATGCTGCCAATAACATCGACTTTCAGGAATTTATGATTGTACCAGTGGGTGCAACTTCTTTTGCTGAGGCATTACGGTGGGGTGCCGAGGTGTTCATTGCCCTCAGCCAAGTGCTGAAAGGCAAGGGACTGCTTACGGGAGTGGGAGACGAAGGTGGATTTGCTCCTAACCTAGACTCTAACAAAGCAGCGTTGGAAATTTTGGTAGATGCCATTCAAAAAGCGGGTTACAAACCTGGGACAGAAGTGGCTCTAGCAATGGATGTGGCGGCTAGTGAGTTTTACCGGGATGGTCAATATTGCTATGAAGGTTCGACCCATGAACCGTTAGAAATGGTGGATTATCTGACGACTTTAGTCAATCAATATCCAATTGTCTCCATTGAAGATGGTCTTCATGAAGAAGATTGGGTGCATTGGCAATTATTAACTCAACGGTTGGGCTCCCGGGTGCAACTGGTGGGTGATGATTTGTTTGTAACCAATCCCACTCGACTCCAAAAAGGAATTAATGAGGGAGCAGGAAATTCCATTTTAATTAAATTGAATCAAATTGGTTCTCTAACTGAAACCCTCCAAGCCATTGAATTAGGGAAACGGAATGGTTTCCGGTCAGTCATCAGCCATCGATCTGGAGAAACAGAGGACACAACCATCGCTGATCTGGCAGTTGCTACTCGGGCGGGTCAGATTAAAACTGGTTCACTTTGTCGAAGCGAACGGGTTGCCAAGTATAACCGTTTACTCCGAATTGAGGATGAATTGGGAAATGGAGCAGTTTATGCCGGATGTGTTGGTCTGGGTCCTAGTGGGAGCTAGTCAATGGAAAATTGGGGCATGACTTAAGGGGGAATTCTTGCCATTGATGGGAACCAAGGCAAAGGCAAGATTTCTCCCCTTCACCTGAGGGAAGTGACGGTAGGAGCCATGCTCCACCGGAACTTTGTGGGTGGATCAACAGGCAGGATAATAAACATTTAATGAGGATTGGTCATGGGTCAATTGGCTGGGTATGACGATCGCTTTTTTATGGACAGATGTTTACAGTTAGCCCGACAAGCCTCAGGTTATACCGCTCCCAATCCCCTAGTGGGTGCAGTCATTGTTGACGAGTCCCTGTCCCAAAGATCCCCTCTGCCGTCTGTTATAGGAGAAGGATGGCATCCAGGTGCTGGACATCCCCATGCAGAACGATTTGCCCTTTGGCAAGCTGGGGATCGCGCCCGGGGTGGAACTTTATATGTCAACCTTGAACCATGCAATCACCATGGTCGTACTCCACCCTGCACAGAAGCAATCATAGCCGCTGGCATTAAACGGGTGGTAGTGGGTATGGTTGACCCTGATCCCAGGGTGTGTGGGACGGGGATCGCCCGCCTGCGTTCTGCTGGTGTGGTGGTGGACGTGGGAATAGAAGAAACCAAATGTCAACAATTGAATGAGGCATTTGTACACCGTGTCCTCCATCACCTACCATTTGGTATTCTTAAATATGCAATGACCCTAGACGGGAAAATTGCTACCACCCATGGGCATAGCTATTGGATCACCGGCAAAGAAGCCCGAAAACAGGTCCATCAACTCCGGTCAGGTTGTGATGCGGTGATTGTGGGGGGGGCTACGGTAAGAAAGGATAATCCTTTCCTCACGTCCCATCACAGTCATTCCCCCAACCCCCTGCGGGTGGTGATGAGTCGTCAACTTGACCTGCCCTTGCAAGCCCATCTGTGGCAGGTCAACGAAGCCCCGACGGTAGTTTTTACCACCCCCATGGCCCATTCCCATATCCGTGCTGGACTAGAGGAATTAGGTGTGGAGGTTATCACCCTACCCACCCTTACCCCTAGGAGAGTCATGGATAATCTTTACCAGCGGGGGTTTCTAACGGTGTTGTGGGAATGTGGCGGAACCTTGGCGGCTGCGGCGATCGCCGATAAGGTTATTCAAAAGGTATGGGCATTTATCGCACCGAAATTGATTGGGGGTGTCAATGCCCCCACCCCAGTGGGGGATTTAGGGTGCCGGCTGATGACAGAGGCAATTGGGATAGAGCGGATTCGGTTGCGTGAAATAGGGGAAGACTACTTGATTGAGGGGTATATAAAGCCGGAAGAACCAGTACCTCAATCATGATGGACTGAGCCATAGTTGCCATCCTTCCATGGGGACAACTCAAAATCCTGAAATTCCAACTTGGATTTTACCAATGGATAAGAAACCATGGGAGATTGAAACGGGGATTTCCCAATATCCCTGGTTAGGGAAGTCCCCATTCATGGATATAACAGGAATAGAAACATTTATCGGCTCATATCGTCAATGGGCAATAAAAGTCCTAAAATCTTCCCTCATATCTAAGGAAAAGTGTTGACAATGATTCATTTCAATAAAAGTTTCCGTCGTTGGGTTTTGATAGTCATTGCATTTATTTCATCCTTTGGGCTGGTTATTGCCGCCGCTACCCCCTCTCCTGCCATCCCATGGGCTGAATTATTACTGCGGAGTATCCAGGTGATTCAACTGGCTAATTTATCCGATCAACAAGAGGTTTCCATCGGTCAACAAATTAATAACCAAATCATTCAACAGTACAAAATTGTTACTGATTCCGCCCTAGTAAACTATGTTGATGAAATCGGTCGTCGTCTGGTGGCTCAAAGCGATCGCCCCCGGTTACCGTTTAAATTCCAAGTAGTTGCCGACAAAAATGTCAATGCTTTTGCCACAATGGGGGGATTTGTGTACGTCCACACCGGATTAATGAAAGCTGCGGATAATGAAGCCCAACTGGCAAGTGTCATTGGTCATGAAATTGGTCATATTACTGGCAAACATCTGGCTAATCAATTACGGCAGATGAGTATTATTGAAGGGATTGCGACCATCGCTGGGGTTAATCGGGATCGACTGGTACGGGTAGGAGTAGAATATGCCCTGCGTCGTCCCCGTAGTCGTCAGGATGAACTGGATGCCGACAATCGGGGACTAAGGATGCTAACCCAATCGGGTTATGCACCTTCAGCCATGCCAGCATTTATGCAAAAATTAGTCACATCTGCCAGTCTTCCAACGTTCTTGAGTACCCATCCCGCCGCCCCAGAGCGAGTCGCCTTACTCAATCAAAGTATTGACCCCAGTCGTGCAAATGTAGGGGCTGGGTTAGATGGCACTGCTTACAAAAGTCGGATTAGTTCAATTCCCTAGGCTCAGTCTTCCCATAGGGGGTGGCATTAGTTAAAAAATGCTGACGGAGAACATCCAAACGGGAACAATACCAATGATCAATGTGAGCGATAATTAGACCGTTTTCATCTAACTGTAATTTACTTTTGCCAGCGATGGTAATCCGGGGGCGCCATGGCAAAGGAGAAGTCCACCGTAACACCCACTCAGTATAAATATCATTGTCGGTCTGGGTAATGGCATGTAACTGCAATTCCATGTCTTGGAACCATCGCCCCATAAAACCAATCATTCTTTGATAGCGCGTTACCCCTCGAAATTCAGTCATTGGATCCTTAAAGTAAACATTAGGAGCATAAAGTTCATAACGTTGATGATGGGGAAATTGTCCATAATCTTCTCTGATCTGTTCAAGAATCGTATTCATGGGCTCATTAGACAAAAGTACATCTTCCATAATTCTGTGACAACTCCCACCGTCAACCGCTAAGAGCGTTCTGACGGGGGCTTCTCAAATTCACACATGAGAGTTCTTGTCTCACAGGCTGTGCATCCACTAAGCCTCCACAAGCAGCAAACGGTTGTCCTACCGTCCGTTTTTTGACAGCTTTACTATGCCATCTGCTAAGTGCAACCCAGCCTTTGGGCATTGACTCTAGGAAAGGTGAAAGAACAAATATCGCCCTGTTTGTTAAATCTAGACTTATCTTCTCTCTTTCCAGTTTTATCAGGAATTAACCACCCCTTCCAGGATTTATCCAACCCCATTCCATTCTGTTGTTGGCAGTCAGTATAAATCTCTTTGTACTCAGGAAATAATCCTTTTGTTTCTTTAAGGTCAGCCGAGTAATCTACGAGGAGTTTACAATTCTTTGTAATCTGGGCGATCGCCGAAATGACCTACCATCCTTCTGAATTTGGAACTGCTGCTTTATTGGGTTTCGTTTAGTGTTGTCTTTTTAGTTGTTTCATCCTTTCCAGTGCTTCTTCTTAGCTCCTCATCTTCAAGACTAATGTGCTATTCCTTTGCAGTGAGGCGATCGTTGTTGCTGATCCACAACTATTCACCATACTCCGTTAGATAACGAAGAAAATCAGTCACTACTGCTGTGGTTTCGTCGGTGCCCCTAAATTGATGTTGTATTTGGAGAATAATCCATCGAGTTTGGATTCTAGCTCGGATAGACGCTCGATTTCGTTCTCG
>CAIUCS010000030.1 GCA_903897715.1 uncultured Synechococcales cyanobacterium | reverse complement strand
CTGTTTCTGAAATCTAGGCTTACCTCCTCTCTTACCAGTTTTATCAGGAATTAACCACCCCTTCCAGGATTTATCCAACCCCATTCCATTCTGTTGTTGGCAGTCAGTATAAATCTCCTTGTACTCAGGAAATAATCCTTTCGTTTCTGTAAGGTCAGCCGAGTAATCTACGTTGCTTGGAATTTCGCCAATTGGCTCACTTGTCAGACTGCAACGGTTCAGATGAGGTCTGGTACGACGTAACAATTCTCCCCAGTGGCTCAAACTCGCCCCCTGTAGCAGTGTTGGTTACAATCGGTGTTGAGGTCTAGGATTGTCAATTTACTCAGGGGTGGGACTCCTCCCTCACCACCAACCGCTAAGAGCAGTCTAGGGGGAGTACCCCGCAGTTTAGATGGATTATGATTCATCAACCTACCTTTTACTTTAATAAACGGTTAATATTAGTATAGGTTTAAGTACTATTTACTACAATTGAAAGTTCATACCTTTGAGCAATCTGTGTTAATCAAAGCTGGCGTAAAGCAAATAGAACGCTGTTTTACCAGCTTAGAACTACTGCACTGCTGGCTGAATCCCCTGTTACACTGTCAACCCATGGGAGAGTGGTCAACGACTGTGGGATCAAAAAGTTATTTTATGATTCAGTTACCTTGGTTGCCCCATCAACTTGCCCCAACCCTCCACAATACAGTTGTTGAACGGGCACCGGGGTTGATAGTCTGGCAATTCTTGGGTTTTTTCCATGGTACAGACCGTTGGCAATGTCATCCATACGGGGATAGCCTCACCCTTTTAGTCAATCAATTTCAATTCGTGATTCCCCATCCTCTAATTGCATTTGGCTTTCATCAATTTGCTGCACCAATGACTAAGGCTGATATGCAAGCCCAATTAAACCGTTTACAGGGAATAGCTGAAGGTTTAAACGAACTCCATTCCACTATATAAGTTACGCATCAACACCCTAATTTTTTCACCATAGTGAAGATCAGCATTCCAACGACCACTCAATTGATGAACTAAAGGAGCAATCCCCCGACATATGAAGCCAAATCGAGGATCGACTAATTCCTGCACCAATGGTTCGGTGCTGGCATAGGCTTTTAAGTGTTGGATATGGGCACGAATACCTAATCGGGGACTTGGAAAGCTGATTCCCTCTTCGTTATCACCCCTAATACCCAGTCCAGCAAAATTATTCTGGATTGGCTGAATAGAATAACTTGAGTGGAGAAAATTAGTTTCCAAACACATTTGACAAAAAGCTAGATCGTGATTTACCCCTTCAATAACTGCTTCCTCCCGATAGAAACCAGGTAGTTGCCAAAAATCCTCCTTCACCAGTTCATTATGGTTCCTGAGGAATGTCATTAACTGTTCTTCGGAAGCATGACCACATCCCATAATCCGGTCGAAGGATTCGGGGCAAATTCTGCGGATGGAATGTACATGGATCTGACGTTGAACACTGTCCCAGTGGATTGTAATAGGACTACTCCAAAGTTCGATTGCTTTGGTATACACCACGCCCCTATGGTTCACTCGACGGATTGCTCCTAAGTTGGTGGACTGAATTCCTAAGCGATCAATTAGGTCCACTGGAATGTATGCATTTCCATTTATTAAAATACCAGGTTCAGAATAGGGTTGACCATTGATAGAAATGGGAACTGAAGGGAAGGATATGGGAGATAAGTCAGGGTTGGTCATTTCGGATTCCATATCCCCAATCCATGGAATTAGTCCATCGGCAATCCCTAGGGCAAACTCTCGTCGTTGGGACTGGAATAGAGCGCGATCGTCGGAATGGCGATGATCAAATACCCCCATCAATAGGGATGGAATAACTAATTCTCGACAGAAAGGAATACGTCCCATGATGGATTCCGTATCCGGTTTAACCCCCTGACTGTTAAGGTGGGGTACTCTCCGCAGTAGTGCCAAAAGTAGCAATTCTCCCTGACTTAAGCGGATGGTGTTATTGCCAATGGTGTATATAATTGTTCCTTGTGACCTTAAACTGTGGCTGCCATCCGACTGTATTGCAAATGCCACATCGTGAGGACGGGCGCGGTCATTAATCCATAGAATCGATTGTTGTTGACTCAGGTCATCAGGCACTCCAATAATTTCTATTCGCCGCGATCGCAATTCGGTTACAATCAAATCACGGAGGAGAATCATATCCCGGAGACCTCCCCCAGAGGTTAATCCATACCCAACTTGACCTTCTGCTAACTCTCCATGCCCAGATGTAATAAAGATTCGTCCCATGGCAATACCTCCATACCTGTTCTAAATTTTAAACTCTAAGCCAATCAGCCTTTGTCTTTTTTTAACTATGGTTCATCCACTGGATGCATCCCAATTTTTCATCCCTCACCCTTTTTGGGAGAGGGACTTTGAATCCATTTCCCCTCTCCCTTTCTGGGAGAAGGGGTTAGGGGATGAGGGGTATACCACTTTTAAGTAAGAAATACTCCTAATGTGCTTCCCTCCAGTGAAATTTGTGGGGTAAATTGTTGTGGCATCCTATCAACTGTTGTAAGGTAAAAGACATGATTCGTGACGAAGCAAGCGGGATCGCTCAGGAATTCAAAAAGCGAGTTTTAATTATCGGTCTTATCGTAGGTATTTTTTGGAGTTTAGAATTAATCGATATTACAGGCATT
Source organism: uncultured Synechococcales cyanobacterium (assembly GCA_903897715.1). Lineage (GTDB taxonomy): Bacteria > Cyanobacteriota > Cyanobacteriia > CAIUCS01 > CAIUCS01 > CAIUCS01. Next base: position 403 of record CAIUCS010000030.1, on the reverse strand, counting down.
CATCTCGATCAGTTTGGAATAATCCCTCGAAACAGCACAGGACTAAGAGGCATTCTATTTGCTCCATTCCTCCATGCTAACTTTTCCCATTTAATTGCAAACACCCTTCCCTTTGTAACGTTGGGTTGGCTAGTTATGTTGCGACGCACCACTGATTTTTTTATCGTCAGCCTGATTTCGATGGTGGTTGGGGGGCTCGGAACCTGGTTTATTGGTTCTGCAGGCTTACACATTGGTGCAAGTGGAGTGATCTTTGGCTATTTAGGGTTTCTTCTGTTTCGTGGTTATTTTGAACGCAAGCTTACTTCAATGATAATGTCAGCGATCGTTGGACTTTTCTATGGGGGGCTCCTCCTAGGGTTACTTCCCAATCAACCCGGCGTATCATGGGAGGGTCATTTAT
>CAIUCS010000029.1 GCA_903897715.1 uncultured Synechococcales cyanobacterium | reverse complement strand
GTTTCAGGGTGAATCAAATCCTGTTGATGGGAAGTCAGAACTCGTTTACCGAGTTGAAACCAATGGGCTAAGTAATGTTTTACTTGTTCTGGGGATGCCATGGGATTTACCTGCCCTGAAAAATAAATGGATCTGCCGAAATGACGGGAAAATAATCAATTAAACTATTTCCATATCTTTCATCCTAATCCTTCCGTCTTTGAATCCAACGCTTAAATCCTTGAGTAAATCTTTAATATTCCGCTGTTTTCAATTTACAGGTAAGAATTCAAATGTGAGGCTCTGTGGAGTGGGTTGACACCAGTGGAAAACTTTTACCTTAAGGTAATGGGAAGTATCCCGTAGGACTAATCAGTAATTTTTCTAAAATTTAATGCTATTTTTCAAAAGCTGGAAAATAATAGATAACATTTCTTATAGACCATTGGTCTAGGAATTGAACCAATCGAGTGCATCCCAATTTTCCATGTTTGCCCTCATCCCCTAACCCCTTCTCCCAAGAAGGGGGACGAGGAACGGAATTTAGGGTGAGGGCTGCTAAATTGGGATGCACCCTGCTCATCATTGTCTAATGGGACTTATTACTTCATAAACTACCATGGGAAAGCCAACGGGATTCATTGAATACTTGCGAGAAGTTGCTACGGAACTTAGTCCCATTGACCGCATCCGTAATTGGGATGAATTCCACTTGCCAATGCCGGAGGAAAAACTACGAACCCAAGCCGCTCGTTGCATGGATTGTGGAACTCCATTTTGTCACACAGGAACCATGATCAGTGGTATGGCCAGTGGATGCCCGATTCATAACCTGATCCCAGAATGGAATGATCTGGTTTATCGAGGTCTTTGGAAGGAAGCCTTAGACCGGTTACATAAGACAAATAATTTCCCTGAATTCACCAGTCGAGTTTGTCCGGCACCATGCGAGGGCTCTTGTGTTTTGGGCATTCATAATCCACCCGTTACTATTAAAAATATCGAATATTCCATTTCTGAAAAAGGATGGCAAGAGGGTTGGATCACCCCTAATCCGCCAGTTCAGCGTACTGGGAAAAAAGTTGCCGTGGTGGGTTCAGGTCCTGCCGGCTTAACAACAGCGGCTCAGTTAAATACTGCTGGTCATTGGGTTACCGTTTTTGAACGTGCCGATCGCCCTGGTGGACTATTGATGTACGGCATTCCCAATATGAAGCTGGAAAAGCAGTCGGTCGTCATGCGGCGTATTGATCTTTTAATTGCTGAAGGGGTCACCTTTGTCTGTAATACTGAAATTGGTAAGGATTTGCCCGCAGCATCTTTGCTTCATGATTTTGATGCGGTTGTCCTTTGCATAGGCGCAACCCAACCCCGAGACTTACCCATCCCTGGACGTCAACTGGAGGGTATTCATTTTGCGATGGATTTTCTGACCACCAATACCCAGGCAATTTTGGATCACCGACTGGCAGAGAATCATATTTCTGCAACTGGCAAAAATGTTGTCATTATTGGGGGAGGAGATACGGGCACTGATTGTGTGGGTACCTCCCTCCGTCAAGGTTGCACCAGTGTGGTTCAGCTGGAAATTATGCCCCAACCCCCTGATTTTCGTGCCCCAGATAATCCCTGGCCTGAATGGCCCAAGGTATATCGGCTAGATTACGGACAAGAGGAAGCTGCGGCTAAGTTTGGGGATGATCCCCGTGCCTACCTGAGGACTGCCACCCATTTTGAGGGGGATGGATCTGGTCATGTTACGTCAGTACATACCGTCCAAGTTCAATGGCAACCCAACGGGAAGGGTGGGTTTGTTCCCCAGCCAATTCCAGGGACTGAACAAATCATCCCGGCTGATTTGGTGTTGCTGGCGATGGGATTTTTAGGACCAGAACAACCCCTATTGGATGGATTGGGACTGGAACGGGATGCCCGTAGCACTATCAAGGCTGAATATGGTCAATATGCCACTAGCCTTCCAAGTGTATTTGCAGCGGGAGACTGCCGCCGCGGTCAAAGCTTAGTGGTGTGGGCATTTAATGAGGGACGGGGGGCTGCGCGGGAGTGCGATCGCTACCTGATGGGAAGTACTAACCTCCAGGGCTAGGTTTATGTTTTCAGGGGGTCATATTAGTCTATCCCCTGTGCTTGGAAAACCCGTGGTCTAATTACAGGATTCCATAGGGATTATCATCTTTCGTTCTTCCTCTCCATGGACATACAACTCATTGCAGATCACGAATATCAGGCTCTAACCACCCTAGATTTATATGACTCTCCCGCATGTGAACGTCTGGCTACCCAATGTGCTGCCAACCGTCACCTCCGGTACTGTTCATCCCTCCCATCCAATCTTTCCCTGCCCACTGCTTTTCCTGTTCGACTGTGTGAAGATGACTACCCGGCATGGTTAGCTGCCGTTGATCTCCCCAAACTTACCATTACAGATACTCCCTATCAGCCTATTCTCCATGGACGGCGGGCGGTAGTAGATCGTTTACCATTGGTTGTTGCGTTTACGGAAACAGCCATGGCTTCCCCTAACTACTATCGTTGGGGGGGGACTGTTGCGCCTAACTACGACTGTTCTGGTTTGATACAGGCTGCTTTTTCCTCGGCAGGGATTTGGTTGCCCCGGGATGCCTATCAACAGGAAGCATTTGTTAGTGCCATTGAATTTAACCAATTACAGATTGGGGATTTAGTCTTTTTTGGTCCCTCGGCTAAGGCAACCCATGTGGGGTTATATGTGGGAAATGAACGATATATTCACAGTTCTGGGAAAGATATGGGACGAAACGGGATTGGTATTGACCAGTTAAGCGCCGTAGATAATGTCATTAGTCATCGGTATCGCTCCCAACTGCGTGGTGCTGGTCGGGTTATGGCAAGTTACGTCGGGCATTTAAGCAGCACCACTCCCCTTGAATCCAACTGTCAGTGACCACCCATCCATGGCGATCTAATTGATCCATGACAGACTGGGACTGACTAACTAAAATACCACTTAGGATTGCCCAGGTGTGGGGATGACAAAGACGTTGGAAATTGGGGATTAACCCATTCACAACTTCAGCAAGGATATTACAACAAATGCCGTCAAAGGGCGGGTGACTCCACTCTAGCAATTGTTCGATGCTACCAGTTTCTATCATGAACTGATCTTGGGGAATTCGGTTCAGGTCCCGATTCAATCGAGCTGCATGGACTGCTAGTGGATCCGTGTCCACACCATAGATTTGACTGGCACCCAGTAACCAAGCTCCAATTCCTAAAATTCCTGAGCCACAACCAATATCCGCCAATTTACCTATGGGGTTGGGGTAATGGGTGGCTAACCCTTCTAAGCATAATTGAGTGGTGGGGTGGTCTCCAGTCCCAAAAGCCATGCCTGGATCTAGCCGTAGCAGGAAGCGATCGCCCATTTCAGTTGGCGGTTCTAGCCAGGCGGGATAAATTAAAAATAGACCACCAACTTCCATTGGTTGCCAGTTTTCTTTCCAACTAGTAGCCCACTCTTCTTCTTCAATCAATTGCCAACGGATGGCGGGGGGCTGTAAGCCCAACTCCAAAGCATCCCCAAGGATAGCATGGGACAACAAATAAAAATCCTGTGGATCAGCCTGATGTTGAGGCAGGTAAGCCCGAACTTGGTAACATTGTGCTTTTTGTTCACTAACAGTACCCCGACATCCCAACTGTTCTAATCGCCAGAAAGTGATTTCCTCTAAGGCTGGCTCACAGTTTACTTCAATTTCCCACCAATAATTGGTCATTACAGTATGGAGTATCAAAACGGTTCCACGACTCACCCGACAAGCCTTGAGAAAGGCTTGTCGGGTGAACAACTATCAAACAGCCTATAACGTCACCGTATAGGCATCCCGAATGCCTGGGATTTTGATGATTTCAGTTAACAGCCCATCAGGTAACGGATCATCAATGCTTAATACCATCACGGCATCCCCCCGAACAATTTTGCGACCCACTTGCATACTGGCAATATTCACATTAAAGTTACCCATTAACGAACCAATATTGCCGATGATACCAGGCATATCACGGTGGCGGGTAAAGAGCATATAGTGACTGGGGGGAACATTAATCGGGAAATCATCCACACTGGTGATATGTATTTCATTTTCCCCCAACAATGCACCTGTGACCGAATGCTCCCCCAGGGTACCCTTCGCCGTTAGATGCAATGAACCAGAGTAATCTCGAATGGAAGGATTACGGGTTTCAATAACCCGAATTCCCCGCTCCTTAGCTTCCAAGCTGGCATTTACATAATTAACCCGCTCCCGTAATGCTTGGGCTAATAACCCTTTCAAGGCAGCTACGACAATGGGTTGACTCTCATTATTGGCTAAATCTCCCTGCAACTGAACATTGAGAAGTTCTACCCGACCACCCGCCAACTGAGCTACCAAATTGCCTAGGGTCTCTGCTAAGCGCAAGTGGGGTCTTAGCTTCTCCATCACATCAGGGTAGAGTCCGGGTATATTGACTGCGGATCGGGCAGGCAAACCTAAAAGCACATCCCGAATCTGTTCAGCCACATCAATGGATACATTCACCTGAGCTTCAGTGGTAGAGGCTCCCAGATGGGGGGTAAGGACAATATTTTTACCCAAACTTATTAATGGAGAGTGGGGATCAATGGGTTCTTTTTCAAAAACATCCAATGCAGCTCCCGCAATTCTACCTGCTGTTAATGCTGCTGCCAACGAGACTTCATCCACAATTCCCCCCCTGGCACAATTAATAATTCTGACGCCTGGTTTCATTTTGGCAATTGCATCAGCATTAATAAGATGGGTTGTTTCTGCCGTTTTAGGCATATGCAAACTAATGTAGTCAGATTCTTGGATTAATAAATCCAATTCCACCAATCGACACCCTAATTGTTCAGCTCGTTCAGCAGAAATAAAGGGATCGTAAGCGAGTAACTTCATCCCCATTGCTTTGGCAATGGTGGCAACATGGGAGCCAATTTTACCCAACCCTACAATTCCCAGGGTCTTTTTATAAACTTCTACCCCGACAAATTTTCCCCGTTCCCATTTGCCACTCTTAACAGATTGGTTTGCCTCTGGTATGTGACGGGAAAGGGAGAGAAGTAAGGCGACGGCATGTTCAGCCGCTGCAATAGTATTACCTTCCGGGGAATTAACCACCACAATTCCCCGTCGAGTGGCAGCGGCGACATCAATGTTATCCACCCCAACTCCGGCACGACCTATGATTTTGAGTTGATTGCCAGCCTCAATAATCGACTGGGTCACCTTTGTGCCAGAACGCACCATCAGTGCATCATACTCGGATATGATTTTGACGAGTTCCTCCTCGGGCAACCCGGTTTTAACATCTACTTGGGCAACTTGGGAGATTATGTCAATCCCAACTTGATCAACAGGGTCAGAAACAAGAACTTTCGGCATAGTCTGAAATGGATCAATAAAATAACGTCAGGCACTAGGGATTAAGTCTACAATTTCCTTTCACAAAATAAAAGGGGTAGTCCTTACCCCAAAATCATTACCTTCTTGCCACTACCATAAACGAATTGGGTAAAAAAGAACCCTGCCATGATTTACGTCAGTGTGAATTGGATCAATTCATTTATTTTCCTTGCGACGACGTTGAAGAAATTCAGGAATATCTAATCCGGAGGACGGTGGAGGAGGTGGAGTGGGCTGGGACTCATTGGGTGGAACGGGAAGTTGGGATGGGAAGGATTTGTCTCCTCTCCAGGGGGTTGAAGGGGGTGAAGTACCGAAAGATTGGGATATATCAGCGGCAACTTCTGGCATAAAGCCAGTGGCAATTACAGTAATGCGGACTTCTCCCTGGATACGGTCATCAATCACAGCCCCAAAAATGATATTTGCATTAGGATCAACGACATCGTAAATTGCTTCCGCCGCCGCATTAACTTCGTATAACGTTAAATCGTGTCCACCCGTGATGTTAAAGACTACCCCCCGGGCTCCATCGATAGAGGTTGCCAACAATGGAGAGGCGATCGCTGCTGCTGCTGCCTCCCTTGCCCTAGACTTGCCAGAACCAACTCCAATACCCATCAAGGCGGAGCCTGCGTCAGCCATCACTGCCCTAACATCAGCAAAGTCAACATTAACTAATCCGGGGATGGTAATAATATCTGTAATACCTTGTACACCCTGACGCAAAACATCATCAGCGAAACGAAACGCTTCATGCACCGGGGTTTGTTCGGAAACAGCAGACAAAAGCTTATCATTAGGAATGACAATTAAAGTATCCACATTGGCTTGTAAGGCAGCGATTCCTTCCTCAGCCTGATTAGTTCGCCGCCGTCCTTCAAAGGCAAACGGTCTGGTTACCACACCCACAGTAAGGGCACCAGCTTCTTTTGCCATTTCAGCGACAATGGGCGCTGCACCAGTGCCGGTTCCTCCTCCCATGCCAGCGGTAATAAATACCAAATCTGCATGTTCGATGGAAGCGGAAATATCATCCCTGGATTCTTCTGCGGCTTTGGCACCAATGGCTGGGTTGCCACCAGCCCCCAAACCCCGAGTTAATTTTTGCCCCATTTGCAATCGCTGGGGGGCAGCAGACTGCAAGAGAGCCTGAGCATCAGTATTCATTGCCCAGAATTCAACCCCTGTAACTTCACTGGCAATCATGCGGTTGACTGCATTACTTCCGCCTCCACCCACACCAATTACTTTAATGCGAGCGATACTACTGGGTATGATATTGTCTATTTTCATTTTTTCCCCTGGAGAACTATTCATGCCCGGGAATGGAATGTACTCATGAGCTTTGTCAGTGTGAGATCCAGAGTGGTTAAATGGGTTAGAAGTGATCATTGTCAGCAAACGTTAAGAAATATGAACAATAGACATTCCCAATTCATGAAAGTAATTTAACGTTATCTAATGCCCATCAAATTGATTTGTGACCAATTTAGTAGCTGACTTACAACGATGAATACTATAAACCAAAGTATAATATACTCTGTTTTGACTATTTTGAATAGAGATTATCGATAAAACCTATTAGCCCAGTAATTTACCAAGAAAGTTGTGACTACCCTGTGAAAATTAAACCCAATAATTTTATAGTCAAACTATTATTGCATTAAGATTAATAGCAATCACAGGTGGGTACATTGAATCATTCTTTCTAAGACTGGGAAATCTATATTACCCATGGGGGGTTCCCAAGAGAGTATCCCAATGTTGCACGTTTGCCCTCATCCTCTAACCCCCTCTCCCTTTTTTGGAGAAGGGGAACCAGATTTAGGGTGAGGGCGGCAAAAATGGGATGCACCCGGTTCCCAAATCAAAATAGTTGTCAACATCCATCCCTTGCCGACAGGAATCTTAACCGTGTAAAGTGATAAGTTAAATTGGTTTTATTGAGCATTTAGGACGATGAATGAGTAAGCATAGGATAGGCGAATTAAATCAATTTGCTCAACATAACCCTGTATTACCGACCGGTGAGGGCAACAAATCTCAGGAAGCCGAGCCATCTCCGGGATGGTCTATTGAAGATAGTGAAGAACTGTACCGAATTAAGGGATGGGGTGATCCTTACTTTTCCATTAATGCAGCGGGTCATGTAACAGTTTCTCCAAAAGGGGACAGGGGCGGCTCCCTAGATCTATTTGAATTGGTTAATGCTTTACGGCTCCGGAACCTGGGGTTGCCCCTATTAATACGATTTTCAGATATTTTAGAAGACCGGATTGAAAGACTGAATGCAGCATTTGCCAAAGCGATTGCTCGGTATAATTACTGTGGCGTTTATAAGGGTGTATTCCCAGTTAAATGTAATCAACAACGTCATTTAGTTGAAGACTTAGTGAAGTTTGGTAAACCCTTTAAATTTGGATTAGAAGCGGGTTCAAAACCAGAATTAATGATTGCTCTGGCTTCATTGGATACCCCTGATGCTCTATTAATTTGCAATGGATATAAGGATAGAGAATATATTGAAACAGCGATTCTGGCTCAACGGTTGAATCGAACAGCCATCATTGTATTGGAACAACTGGAAGAAGTAGAATTAGCCATTGCTGCCAGTCATAAGTTAGGGATCAATCCCATTTTGGGGATTCGGGCTAAACTCAGCACTAGGGGGGTTGGGCGTTGGGGTACTTCTGCGGGCGATCGCGCTAAGTTTGGACTAACAATCCCGGAAATACTGGATGTGGTGGAACATTTACGAGCAGCAAATCTACTGGATTCTTTGCAACTATTGCATTATCATATTGGATCCCAAATTCCCGATATTACCGTAATTAAAGATGCGATTACAGAAGCCAGTCGTATTTATGTGGAACTGAGTCGATTGGGAGCCAAGATGGGCTACTTGGATGTGGGAGGTGGTCTGGGAGTTGACTATGATGGTTCAAAAACCAATTTCTATGCGTCTAAGAACTACAACATACAGAACTACGCCAATGATATCGTTGCAGAGCTAAAGGATGTTTGTACTGAAGCCCGCCTAAAAATGCCCACCCTCATTAGTGAAAGTGGTCGGGCAATTGCGGCACACCAATCAGTTCTTATATTTGATGTGCTAGGTTCTAGCGAAGTTCCTGCATTAGCCATTGAACCATTGCAGGAAGAAGAACCCCTACTCATTCGCAACCTCTATGACACCTATCAGTCAATTAATGATGACAATTATCAGGAGTGTTACCATGATGCGACTCAATTTAAGGAGCGGGCGATTAGTTTATTTAACTTGGGTTATCTCAGTTTGAAAGAACGGGCAAGGGCGGAACGATTATATTGGGGGTGTTGTCATCAGATTCTACCCATTGTCAGACGCCAGGAATACGTTCCTGACGATTTGGAAGACTTGGAAAAAATCATGGCTTCCATTTATTATGTGAATTTATCCGTATTTCAGTCTGCCCCAGATAGCTGGGCAATTGATCAATTATTCCCGATTATGCCTATCCATCGGTTAGATGAAGAACCCACCCAACGGGCGACCCTGGCAGATTTAACCTGTGATAGTGATGGCAAAATTGATCAATTTATTGATTTGCGTGATGTAAAACATATTTTAGAACTTCATTCCTTACAACCCGAAACATCTTCCCCAATCCTGTCTCCTTCCCTCAAGTCCCTTTCCGCCCAATCTTATTATTTAGGGATGTTTTTGGGAGGAGCTTATCAGGAAATTATGGGTAACCTGCATAATCTGTTTGGGGATGCAAATGCAGTTCATATCCAATTAACTCCAACTGGTTATCAGATTGAACATGTGGTGAAGGGGGATACTATGACCGAAGTATTGGGGTATGTCCAATATGATTCAGAGGATTTAATTGAAAGTATCCGGCGACAAACTGAATGGGCATTACAATCCCAACAAATTACCTTGACTGAATCCCAATTGTTGTTGCAAAATTATGAACGTAGCCTCAGTAGCTATACTTATTTGTCAAGTTGAGGAGATACAATAACAACGGTGATGTTATCTCCGCCCCCTCTCTCGTTTGCAGCGTTAATTAACGATTGGGCTATGTGGTCATTGGTGCCATCACTGGCTAAATAAACTGCAATTAAGTCGTCAGTTAATTCTTCAGTCAAACCATCACTACAGACTAAGAGGCGATCCCACAGTTGAAAGTCAAACGGTTGAATATCTAACCCAGTCACATTTTCTCTGCCTAGACATTGTGATAAGACATGACGCATGGGATGGGTTCGAGTTTCTTCAGGCTGAATTAACCCCGATTTAGCCGCCCAGTTAACCCATGTATGATCTTCAGTAATTTGGGTTAGGTGGTGGGATCGGAGTCGATACAACCGAGAGTCACCAATATGGGCACACCAGTTTTCTCCCTGACGGAAGATGACAACTACCACAGTGGTTCCCATATCAGCCCGTTGGGGATAGTGACGTTGGTTTTCTAAAATGTCATCATTTGCCTTGGTAATGGCTTTTGTTAACAATTGATGGCTGGTATGGTCACCATGCCAATGTTCTTGTAAGCAACAATGAATAGACTGGATAGCAATTTGACTTGCTTCCTGACCACCCGCATGTCCTCCCATCCCGTCAGCCAATACTAAAAAATAACCATTGGGGTCAATAAAATAAGCATCCTGGTTGACTGAACGAACTGATCCCAGATCGGTTAAACCTGCAATGTTAAGTTTCATAGTTTTATAGGGACATGAAGATGAATTTAGGTCAAGGTCGCCTCAATGGGTTGCCCGAAGGTTTTCATTTACAGCATCAATTTCCTTGCTCTGCAAAGGAAATCTGACTGATAGCACATCTTTGTTACCAACACGTCTGCACCTAGTTACGCAATGATAAGTTTGCCCTCACGGGACGACGGGAGGCTCCGTCCATTCAAGTCTATGAGTACACTTCACTTGAATTATACATCAACAAAAGCCGCCGGGGCTTCACCGCCCCGTACTAAAAAGATGGAATTACCAAGGTCTCTAGTTTTTATCCTGTAGGCACTAACGATCAGATTGATCAAGACGGATCATAAGTCGCAGGAAAATTCCCCCCACGATTAGTACTAAGATCAATAATGGGATTGCCAATCCTACCTGCCCATTAACCCATAAAATTGATGCCGATAGAAGAAAGCTACCCATCAGGATTGCGTAGTTTGTTCCCAACTGAGCTGAACTCACGCGTCTTAATAATCGTTCAGTTTCAATTGAACGGGTTCTAATCCTTATATCCCCCTGTTCCAGTTTATCAAGGGTTTCTTCTACCCGACGGGGTAAATTGAATGCCCGATTACTAACCTCCACTGCCTGTCGCCCTAATTCATTAAACAATCCATTGGCAGTTGATTGGGAGCCGTTATTCATAATTTCCATGGCAAATGGTTTTGCTACCTCCATAAAGTTAAATGTGGGGTCTAACCCCTTACCCACTCCTTCCAACGTTGAAAATGCCCGCATCACGAAGGTAAACGTTGCTGGAAACCGAAAGGGCTGATTATAAGCAACTTCATAGAGATCGTCACTGATGGCATCAATGGACTGTGCCTCGAAAGGTTTATCCATAAAGTTATCTAACATGTATTGAATTGATCGGCGCACCGGTCCCCTATCCTCCCCAGGGACTAGTGCCCCCAAGTCAACTAACGAATTAATCACCCGCTCAGCATCTTTTTGGGCAATACCAAAAAATGTTTCCAATAATTTTTCTCGTATGTCTGACCGTAGTCGTCCCATCATCCCAAAGTCATAAAAAATCAATCGCCCGTCGGCACTGGCGGCGATGTTACCCGGATGGGGATCAGCGTGGAAAAAACCATCATTGAGAAGTTGCTGCAAATAAGCTTGGGCACCAAGACGAGCCAGTTCCCCACGATTTAAACCCGCTGCCTCAATGGCTTCGTAATGACTAATTTTGATTCCGGGTAAATATTCTAAGGTGAGAACCCGAGGAGAAGAATACCGCCAGTAAACCCTGGGAATCAGTGCCCAGTCAACTTGTCGAAAGTTTCGACGAAATGTGTCAGCATTCCGACCCTCATTCAAATAATCAATTTCTTCCCACAGAATTCGACAACATTCTTCATAAATACCAATCCAATCTCTTCCCTTTCCCCAATAGGGATGGTGCTGGAAGTAACGGGTGATTCCTTTCAGAATTGTCAAATCAATTTCAAATAGTTTTTTTAATCCTAGTCGTTGTACTTTAACAACAACCTCTTCACCTCCATACAGTTTAGCCCGATGAACCTGTCCTAAACTGGCGGCTGCTAGGGGTACTGATTCAAAGTAAGCAAAAAGCTCTGGAATTGACTTGCCAAAGTCTTGATCTATAATTGATTGCACCTGATCATAACTAAATGCAGGAACCTTATCTTGGAGTTTGGCTAATTCTTCAACATATTCGGAGGGAAATAGATCAGCGCGTGTGGAGAATAGTTGACCTAGTTTAATGAAGGTGGGACCCAGATCCAAAAGAGTTTCCCGAACCCAGATGGCTTGTATCCGACGACGGTATTTCGTTTTATCGTCACTGATGCCGCCAACATAACTCCAAGACTGGCGATTGATCCATAACGATGAGATCCATCGCAGCACAAATGCCCAAATATCAATGAACCGGAGAACCTGGGAATAACCCTCTCGACTCCAACGATAGGTCTTAGTAGGATAATTCATCACGGATTGTTGGTCAGGATCAGACTGAATAGTGTCACTAACAAGAAGTTAACCATCTAAAGAAGGTAAAAGATAAAGGAACCAGTGGTATTCCATTGTGAACAAGTTTTGTGGGTGTTTGGGAAACAGTAAACATACATCGGATTCAAATGAAACCATCGTTGCTGCAACGGTAAACAAATAGTAAAACAATTATGCTCGGCTGCGATAACGTTGCAGTTCAGATCGAACGTGGGCTATTTCTGCGCGTAATTCATCAATGGTAGTCTGTAAATCAGTTATGGGGGAACCTGATGCCCCGTCGCCTCGAGTGTTGACAGGTCTGTTTTGTAAAGTATCTAATTCAGCCGCATTGGCTAGTTCTAAAACCCGATTAGTGAATAGTCTGAGTTGTTCCCGTTGTTCAGCATCAAATTTACCAAACTCACCAAGGGTATGTGTGACTTTTTTCTCCAATTGCTCACCTACAGCCTGGGCAACAGCTCGTCCTACAAAAAAGGCATGAACTACGGAATTTACCATGATGAAATCACAACTAAATGAACTAATGAGATTATAGCGTTTTATCGCCAATTGGGGTTGTTCTCCCATTAGCTGGAGGTAATCCTGGGGATAAATCCTTGGTGAATTTTAAGGTCTTGCGTCGCTGGAAAAAATAATGTCCCGGGAATTGATTCGGGCAAAGGGGCTGAGAACTGAAAGAATGGATTGACCATAGCTGCGATGGATCACCCGACTGTCTAGTAAGGCAACGATTCCTTGTTGCTGCCTGAGGGGGGCGATCGCCCGTTGTAACGTATTGAGTGCCTTTGGCAGTAAATAAAGACGAAACCAATCCTGATGTAATTGTTTGTAGTATGCCACCCGTCCCGCAACTAAAGGATTTTCCAAAGATGGAATGGGTAGGGTGGCAATCACCAATAGACGGGGGCAGGGCAACTGGGACTGAAATTCTTGCCAAAACTCCCAACCCATAATTAAAATTCCATTTTCCGCAACTTCAATGAACCGTTCCATCTGCACCCGTGAACCAAATTCTGCTGCCAGTAAAGCAGCCACCTGTTGTTTGAGGGGCGTGTCTCCAATAATTACCACCGTTAAACCCAAATGGTCATAGACCTGATTGAACAATTGTCTCAGCTCCACCATTAATGCAGATTGATACTGAGGTGTGTTGGGCATTGGTAATTTTTCAGGTAAGTAAAGATGGATTAAATTAGCTTGGCGATCCAGTGGGAATTGGACACAAGTGGCATCCCTTAATCCTAGTTGGTGACGGGAAAGGGAAGCATGGGCATCTAAGTCAAGGGTGCCCCCAATTAATATGGAGGGTTGGACTGACCAAATCTGACTTAATAGGGAAGAAACATCAGCCGGTCCAGCAAATAAACTGAACTGACCCAGTTCTCGATCCACCGTTCCCCAGCACACCGTATTCAATGCATGTAGATGGAGTTCCAACTGCTGCCAATTTCCGGGTAGGGTCATACCTGGTTGATGATGATCATCTTGATTGAGGGCATGGTATAGACGACGGAGGATTTCCTGTTCAGTCTGTTCCACAATATAACAACCATAGGGGTTTATTGGTCGCTGAAATAAGAGCCGCGTTAATTGAATACGACTGTCTCGAATCAATTCAGTGTGTTGTGGATAGGCTAGGGTTAATTCATACCAATCTTGGGGGTGAACAGCAGTCGTAAGACAATCAATGGTCCAGGCTTCAATATCGTCAATACTATCCAGCACTGTGGGGATCCCCGGGGGTATTTGGTGGTTGCCAGTCAACCGATCCCGTAGCCAACTCTCCGGGGTGATCAGCATCAATCCTTGAAAATGGTGGGAATGCCAATACTCCCCCTTTACAATAGGTTTGGAAGAATTCATCCATTGCTGGAGTTGAGGAATTTCCACCAGTAATAACCGTTGTTGTACTGATGGGGGGGTAACTAAAATCACCGGTTCTGGCCAAATTAAAATTGAAGCTAGGTAACTAAGGCGATAGGGACGACAATAACCAGTACAATCCCCAGTTTGAATCAAGGCACTGCGTCCCAGCCGCAGTGCCCGTGCCACTAACCGTGCCATGGTTAAGTGGTGCGGCCAGTCGGGTTGCCCCTGGGCTCTTAAGAAAGCACGGAGTCGTTGATGAACATCTACCTCAAACACGATGGTTAATAAGATTGAATAGATTTTAGAGGGATGGCTCAATTAAAGCTTAATAGTATTCAAGTTGACAACTCCCCTAGATTACTCCACCAACGTCCCAGTGCTGATTAGATGATTCTATGACAAACTCCATTGGGGGGAAGTATTCCCCAGCGCCTGGCTGGAGATTTTGTCTACGGCGATCAGTCTTACCTTCCTTGCTCACGGCACTGGTGTTTGCTTCATGGTGATTAGCAGGAATATCACTCTGGTCGCACATAGACGTATCAGGATGCTCAGGTTTCACCCATTCCACCCGACGATTTCTCTGTGAGTCTTTGATGTGGATAGCAACTTCTAAGCCATGTCATCATACTGTGCCATTCATAATTCAACTTGCGTTTGGGATAAGCCAAGGGCTTCAATCGTTAGAAACCTGCTTACGTTCCCGACACTGCCCCTCACCCTAAATCCCTGTCCCCAAGGGAGGGGGGGATGGGGGGTGAGGGCAACTGAGCTTAACCCTGATTGAGGTTCCAATAACGACTATTAGGTTCGATGAATGTTACTGCCCATCCTTTTGACTCTGAGGGGGGGAAGGTTCTCGCCTACGCGAGTGTTAACCTCATCTCCATCCTCGGTTATATCTACTTCAGGTGGGGCAGGGGAACTCCATTGCTCTGATTGGGCTGCCATTTTTCGCTCCCATCTCATAATACTGGTGTGGAATTGTTCCAGCACTCTCCAACTCCCTCTGATTCCCACCCCTCGTTCCTCATCTTCATGGCAAACAAAATCATATTGGCTGAGGTTCTCAGCCTTGACATTGAGGTTCCGGTTTTTTTGCTCAATCTCTTACCCTATAGCGGTTCTCGGTCTAATGAGATACAGTTTTTCTTAACTTCGGATCCCTAGCTTTTGTCTGCTCAGAACCCCCCTTTAGCCCCTCAAGTTTGGGGGCTAAAAGGGGTTCACCGGATACTTTATTCAAATAAGATCCGCTATGCCCTTTGCATCAGTAGTTCTGGATGGCTTTACCATCTTGATGGTGATGTTTGCCGTTTTTGATATTTATTGGACTCTGGTAGTGGGAACATTCCATCTTTTTCTCCTCTGCTCCCCTCTATATTCTCATACCATTCATTCACGAACCAATGCCTTAGGTGCTGCCTTTCTATTCATTGTCACTTTAATTTGACTTGAATTGAGTTATCTGGTAAATATAATTTCTCCATAACACTTGCAATTCTTGACATACAATTTGAAGCTGAAATGTTAATATGAATAAACAATAAGTCGTCATTTAGCTCCTTCACTTTATCCCATACCTTTCCATCAAAACTTTTATATCGACTTGTCAAATCAACGTTCGCATCAATTAATTCCTTGAGGGAACTCCATTTTAATATAGTTTCATCACGCCTAAACATCTCAAGCTGATTGTCTAAGATATAATCAAAGTCGTATTCGGGTTTATCTTTTAAGTATTTAAGAAACTTGATGAATACATCTTGCCAAGAATTGACCTTAACTATTTCATCAAAAATATGGAGTTCAATCGGCTTGTTACCTTCCGCAATATCACCCGCATCACTATCTAATGGCGAAAACAAAGTGTTTTCAATTGTTTGGGTGTTCCAATTTGCTTTATCCTTGTATTGTTCAGGTAGTGGGAAAGTTTCAAGAAACCAATTTACCATATTGGATTGATGTTCCTTGATACTTTGCTCATTCCAAATGTTTCTTTTTATAACGTCAAGTCTATAGTTCAGGGATGAAGTGTTAAGCTTCCTTTTCTTTTCTTCAAATGGCTTATTGCCTATTTCGCTATTGAACTCTGTTAGAATAAGATTACCAATGTTATGCAAATAATTCTTGTGAATTTCTTCAAAATGTTCGCCCAATTCTACTTTCCAACTGTCTTCTAATTTTTGAGGCATTATATGTTCAATTGTAATTTTTTGACTTCGGAAATCTACAGATACTTTAGAGTTGTGTTCTTCAATCTTTCCTAATATAAGTTTTGAATACTGCTTTAGGCTTTCATAAAAATTCATTGAGATTAAAGCCGCACTCATTTCAGAATTATTTGGCAACCTTAATCTATAAAACATATTGGTCAGTAGTTCAAGCATTGATATATTGCCTTTGGCAATGCCTTCTATCTTCTTGCTTAAAAGGACAATGTGTTTGTTTTCGCCTTGTGTTAAACCTAAAACTCTACGTCTTATCAAATAAGTTCTGATTGCTGAAAGAGCTGAAATCAGTATCTCGTCACTAAGTCTTATGCTTTCAATTGTATATTGGTGATATTCCAATAACCCCAACACAAAAGGTTTAAACGCTTCTGCTTTTATGTCGTGGAAAATATTTCTTAATAACTCCTTAATCTCTTTGTCTTTGTAATTGTTATTTGAAATTGTATTGTTATTTATTTCAGTAACAATCCACTTGTAACATTTTACATAGCGAACAATGTCATTGATAAAAGCATTGTGATTTTCAAATCCTGTTTCAACAAAGTCCTTAAATTGATGATAAAGTTCTTTTGTGTTGTTGTCGCTTACAAC
>CAIUCS010000028.1 GCA_903897715.1 uncultured Synechococcales cyanobacterium | reverse complement strand
ACGCACGTTTGAACCTACTTAAACGGACGGTAGGACAACCGTTTGCTGCTGGTGGAGGCTTAGTGGATGCACAGCCTGGGAGACAAAAACTCTCATTGGTGAATGTGAGCAGCCCCCATCAGACCGCTCTTAGCAGTTGACAGTGGGAGTTGTTGCTCGACCTATGGCTACCCCTAGTTTAATTTCTCCCGCTGAAACACCGCCAATCTTCACCCACCGCCCCCCGGTTCGGTTGGGAATTATGGCTTCTGGAAATGGGAGTAATTTGGAGGCGATCGCCCAAGCAATTGAGGCTGGTGAACTTCATGCCCGCATTGTTCTATTAATTTATAATAATCCCCAAGCTTTCGTCAAACAACGGGCTGACCGCTTCAATATTCCATCCGTGTTACTCAATCATCGGGAATTTGCAAGTCGATCAGCCTTAGATCAACACATCATCAAAACATTGGTTGATTTTCAAGTGGAATGGGTCATTATGGCGGGGTGGATGCGGTTAGTCACCCAAGAATTAATTGATGCCTTTCCCCAACGGATATTAAACATCCATCCCAGTCTATTGCCCAGTTTCCCAGGAATTGGAGCTGTGGAACAAGCCCTGAAATCAGGGGTTAAAATTACGGGGTGTACGGTTCATCAGGTTATTCTAGCGGTGGACAGTGGTCCAATTCTCATTCAATCAGCCGTGCCTGTTTTACCAGGAGACAGCCTAGAGTCATTACATTCAAGGATTCAAGTGGAAGAACATCGGATTCTACCCCGAGCCATTTCCTTGGCGATACAATCTGATAGTTTAGGCAACTGTTAAGATCATGGTTTTAATAAAACCACAAAAATGGTGACAATTGGCAGAGATTACACCAACGCCTCTCCCCGTCGATATAACTCCCTTGCATAGTCCGTCCAAGTTCCCTGCCCCCAGTAGCGGAAACAACTGGTTTGAACCAGCAAGTTATATAACAAAGCTTCCTGGTATTGGCGAGTTTGGGTTACAGACGGGTCATTCTCCACCAATGAGTCAAATTTTTGATGAAAGTTAGCACTAAGTTGATTCATTGGTTCCAGAACGTTATCATATCCGTTAACCCAACTCAGGTCATCAGTCCAAGAGGCACCATCCATGTGGAAGCGATAATCAATTTGTTTCAAATCTTGGATCGCCTTTTCCACAGCCTCAGTAGTGGATTGGGTGGGGTCAACCCGTAGCCAGATCTTATGTTGTTGGACGGCTTGGATTTCTGGATAATCCTCCGGATCAACTCCCGCCGATTCTAGCAATTCAATATACTCTGTACCATTAACTCCAGTTACCCCAGTTTCTGTTTGCCCTACTTGTCGCAGTTGTGCCCAAACCGGGTTGAAACCACGGGGAAACTCGTTCATCATTACCCCCCCATTTTCTCCATCGGCAATTTGGGTAACACAACCGGGAACAGATTTACCCGCAATCACTTGCCGACCTCTGCTTTTAGCCTCATGGTAGGGCTGCATTTGAGCAACCAACTTGGTATCAGAACCCTGGGTTTTGATCAAAGCCGTGATGCTAACGACATCTCCCTTTGAATTGCGTGCCACCAAGCGGTTAGGAATATATTTTTGATCTTGGGTGAGACTAGATCCATCCAATTGTTCTACTGAATGCTCTTGTACCATTAACCAGCGATAACCGCATTCCTTCAACGCTTTAACATACTGGTATAAGGTGTCAGGATGATTGGGCATGTGCATTTCTGGCGGAGAAAATCCCTTCACTCGCTTCAAAGCATCAATCCCAAAAATTGATGCAAAATGATGTTGCCATGCCTGAATTTGTAGCTTTAAGTCAGGGATGGGGGTGGAGGGTGCAACCGCATGGCTCCACATGGTTCCAAGCCATTCTACATAAGGTTGATACTTGGGATTACAGGTAATTAACTTTAGTTTATCGATAATATCACTTCTGCCCATTTGGATTAAACCCCAAAGCAAATTGCCAGAGTAGTCCAACATAATTCGAGGATTGTCACCTTGGGCAACTAAATCAGGAATAAACTCCCCCATGCGACCATAGCACCATGCAAATACCCCAGCATTATGGTTATCCCCGTCTCCCTGATGCTCAAACATGTGCTGTAAATTACTGATTAACTCACCATTCACCCCTGCCGGAATAGTGGGTTGGTGCATGTGTAAAGCACAGGAAAATGTAGAAGTGAGGAGCTCTAGCTTTAGGGAAGTAGTTGGCAAGAAAACTGGTTCCGAATGGTTTACAGCTGCCTGAATTTCAGCTTCTCTACCACAAATATCAGGCAGACCAGATTGAATCCCAGGAATTGTAAACGTTTGGGGTAACGGGACAGTTGTAATCATATTTATTCTCAATATTGGTTACTTGGAAAACTGACTCGGTTCTATGTTGGGCTGAGATGAATCCCATCATAGGGAATTATATTGAAAATTTGCAAGGGATCTAGGGGGATGGTTCGGGTAAGTCCAGAGAATTTTGGTAAGAACCTAAGACCTGACAGTCCCCCTTACGTTCTATGAACGGTTAGCGGGGGAGAGTCAATAAATCTTTAACAATTACTTAACAGTTGCTTTACCCCCAGCTTCTTCGATCTTCTTCTTCGCTTCTTCAGCAGCTTCCTTGGCAATACCTTCCTTGATGTTTTTGGGCGCTGATTCTACTACTTCTTTCGCTTCTTTCAATCCCAGACCTGTAAGTTCCCGTACTACTTTTAGAATGGCAATCTTCTTGTCAGCAGGAACTTCAGTCAGAATGACATCAAATTCTGTTTGTTCTTCAACTTCCTCAACTACCGCCGCCGCTCCTCCAGCTCCCGGAACCGCAGCAATGGCAAAACCCCCTACAGGCGCAGCAGCGCTAACCCCGAATGCCTCTTCAATTTGTTTGACGAGTTCAGCAGCTTCCAGCAAAGAAAGCGTTTTTAGTTTTTCTAAAATCTCATCAGTTTTTGCAGACATGACAATCTCCTTAATTGAATAAATAATTGAATCAAATACACTTGAAAATTTGGACTGAATTGATTCTCCATGAGACTTGGAAAACCCGGTTAGGCAGCTTCCTGTTCAGAAATTGCTTTGATTGCCCGTGCTAAAGACCCTGGAACCTCTTTAACCCCTAACGCTATCTTGGTAGTTACCCCGTTGATAGCACCAGCCACTTGAGCCATGAGTTGATCCTTAGAGGGTAGATCACTAATTGCTTTGATGTCTGCTTCTCTAAGTGCCTGACCTTCAAATACACCGCCCCTTAATTCAGTTTTTTTAGTTACTTTTTGGAAGTCTTGATAGGCTTTGATGGCTCCGCCCATGTTTTCCTTCACCAAAAGGAATGCTGACGAATCAGATAAAAACTCAGTCAATGGTTGCCATCGATGATCTCCATCAACTGCAATTCGCATGAGGGTGTTTTTAGTTACTTTGCAAACCGTATCTTGGGCTCTTAATCGTTTACGCAGATCAGTAATCTCAGCTACGGTTAACCCCTTATAGTCAATCACCAATGCCAATTGGGACTCACTCAAAAGGTGTTTCAGTTGTGTTACTGCCTCCTTTTTATCCTCCAAAGTTTTTCCCATTTCAGTTTCACCTCCTTGAACGATTTACAATCACTGGATTCATTTCATCTGACACGTCAGGGTTGAAAGCAAGTTTGTATGCACCTTAAAACCCTCAATAAAACAAACCCCCTGGAATACTGCCAGAGGGTAGAGGTGGTTATTTCAAGCTTAAAATCATCCAGTATCTAAACGTAAATACTTTTTTTGATCATAAGAATGGAATTTTTGTGACCACCTCGGCAGGAATGATTAAGCCTTTGGCTCCTGCTGTCTCTGGCATGGAATAGAAAAAGGACTGTTTCGTGAAAGATTCAGAAGATAGATATTAATTAATAATAAACCAAATCGAACAAAATAATCAACCTCCCACCATAGACTATGACATTTAAGTCCCTGCAAGCTTCAAGTCCCGTAAAGCATTGATATCCACCTGAATGGATGGACCCATTGTGGACGCGACATAAATACTCCGCCAGTAACGCCCCTTAGCCCCAGAAGGACGGTTACGGTCAATACTGTCTTGTAATGCCTTAAGATTAATAAGTAAGTCATCAGCAGGGAAAGCTACTTTGCCAAATAAAACATGGACGATTCCAGTCTTGTCCACTTTAAATTCCAACTTGCCAGCCTTAAATTCACCAATTGCTTGGTTTAAGTCTGCTGTCACCGTACCGGCTTTTGGTGAAGGCATCAAACCCTTAGGTCCTAACATCCGCCCTAACTTAGCCACTTGGGGCATGATATCTGGAGTCGCTATTAAAAGGTCAAAATCTAAACGACCTTTTTGAATTTCATCAATTAAATCTTCTGAACCCACTACATCGGCACCAGCAGTGGATGCCTCCGAGACTTTTTCACCTCGGGCAATGACCGCGATTCGAATTGTCTGCCCTGTACCTTTAGGAAGAACAACGGTTGTCCGTAGTTGCTGATCGTTGTACTTAGGATCAAGACCAAGACGGATATGGGCTTCGGCAGATTCAGGAAATTTTGCGGTTGCTGTAGACTTAAGAAGTTGTAAGGCTTCTAAAGGTTGATAGGGTCGGTCTTCAATTTGTCTCTGTAATTCCCGCAGACGACGTGAAACTTTTTTCATATAACTCTCTTGGGGTTAGTGACGAGGTTGTGCCTCTCCCCCGGTAAGTGAACAAACATTAAATATAAATGGGAGTCTTGGAACTGACTAAATGCTAGTCTTTGATAGTCACACCCATATTTCGGGCGGTTCCTTCGATAATACGCATGGCTGCCCCAACATCAACTGCATTAAGGTCAGGCATCTTGGTCTGAGCAATCTCTTGCAATTGAGCACGAGTAATAGCCCCAACTTTTTTCTTGTTTGCTTCCCCCGACCCCCGTTCAATACCAGCGGCTTTGCGGATTAAAACTGATGCCGGGGGAGTTTTGAGGACAAATGTGAAACTGCGATCTTCAAAAACCGAAATTTCCACAGGAATGATCATGCCAACCTGATCAGCTGTTTTGGCATTGTACTCCTTACAAAACATCATAATATTAACCCCATGCTGACCTAGGGCAGGACCCACAGGAGGAGCGGGATTGGCTTTTCCAGCCGGCAATGCCAGCTTAATAATTGCAGTGACTTTTTTTGCCATTGAATTGCTAGTTTTGTTTTTGAACCTGATTAAATTCTAATTCCACTGGAGTTTCCCGCCCAAAGATCGAAAGTAATGCTTTCAATTTGTTGCGTTCAGGATTGACTTCAATTACCTCTCCTTCAAATTCCTTAAATGGACCGGATAGTACCAAAATCTGATCTCCAGGAGCCATATCAATCTTGACTACTGGCTGTTGATCCTGTGCTTTCTTAAATATCCGTTCCACTTCGGAAGCACTTAAGGGCAAGGGTTTTACATGTCCGCGACCGCGACCATAGTGGCGGCGCTGTTCAGCACCGACAAAATTAATCACGTGAGGGGTGTTTTTGATGACAAGCCAAGTTTGATCATCCATAACCATGCGAATTAACACATAGCCAGGAAAGATTTTCTCCTCAGAATTCTGACGGCTACCATCCTTGCGAATTTTAACCGCCGGAGTTTGGGGAATTTCAACTTGACCAATACGATCAGCAACTTCAAGGGTCTGTGCCCGCTGTTCAAGGGTTGCCTTAACCCGATTTTCACATCCAGAGGCAACTTGAACCGCGTACCAGTGGAAACCACTGTAAGCAGTTCCGTGAACGACTTCATCTCCGTTTCCCTCAACCGGTGGGTGATCGTTTAATTGATCCTTAAATAGGGAGTTCATCCGAATACCTGTTTTGCACCCCAGTTAAAAAAATTATCTACCAAGTAGATTAACGATGCCGAAAGAATTACCATCAAAATAACCCCTAATGACTCGCTAATGAGTTGCTGACGGGTTGGCCAAACAACCTTGTCAAATTCCGCTTTTGTTTCCTGTAAAAACTCCACCGGATTAAACCCTTTGTCTACGCTGACAGACGCTCCTGACCCTCCTTGGCTGGTTAACGTATCTTCTTTCTTTGCCATGGCTTATACCTCATTACCATCCTGAATGGTGATTCCAATGTTAATTGACATAAAATAACGTTGGAGAAACTCTATTTTACATTTACCTATATCCAATAAACCAGCTAAAAAGGAGAAATAATTTTCCAAATCAAAAAGGATTTTCCTCTTAATCAGTTATGGCAACAGGGTGATTGGGTAACATCCTCCCTGGAGAATTAAGATTGGGAATCTGTACTGGGTATTTCAGAAATTTACTGACAAATTCTAATAGTATCACACAATTAAGACTCTAAGTACTCTCCCATCATCCAATGAATAAGTCCCACTTTTTTCCATTGGCTATGGAAGATGGGAAAAAGTGAGGTATCAAAATGCTCCATGGAGGGGTAAAATGTAGTTTGAATAAAACTGCCATAGAGAAAGATACATGATTTCCAGTAATGACTTTCGTACCGGCACCACAATTGAATTAGACGGTTATGTCTGGCGAGTTGTGGAGTTCCTCCATGTGAAACCGGGTAAAGGTTCCGCTTTTGTGCGGACTAAATTGAAAAATGCCCAGACTGGAAACGTTGTAGAACGAACGTTTCGGGCTGGAGAAACAGTGCCTCAAGCAACACTGGAAAAGCGCACCATGCAACATACTTACAAGGATGGCGATCGCTTTGTATTCATGGACATGGAGACATATGAAGAGTCTGGATTAACATCCACTGAAATTGGTGAACGGGTTAAGTACTTAAAGGATGGCATGGAAGTTAATGTCATCACTTGGGGAAAACAAGTGATTGAAGTTGAACTGCCTAATTCAGTCATTCTGGAAGTAATCCAGACCGATCCGGGTGTGAAGGGAGATACCGCTACCGGGGGGACTAAGCCAGCAATTGTGGAAACTGGTGCCCAGGTCATGGTACCCCTGTTCATCAGTATCGGTGAAAAAATTAAAGTTGATACGCGCAGTGACACCTATTTGGGACGGGAATAAGGGGCGAAAACTATTGTGGAATTGGATATCAATGATCTCCGCGAACTTTTAACAGCTGTTAATGAAACTAACATTACCGAGTTCATCCTTAAAAGTAATGATTTAGAACTTACGATTCGTCGTCCATCTGTAACCACCGATGGGGCTATCATGGCAAACTTTTCTGGGATTAGTGCTGACTTGGCTTCTACCCTATCAAATCCCCTAATTCCGGCGGTGAATCCACCCAACCCATCAACGTTGTCTTCGACACCAACTCCGGCTACTCCCTCCTCCCCTCCGGTTCCTCCTCCGTTAGAACGTCGATTCGCAGATATTGTTTCTCCAATGGTGGGAACGTTTTATCGGGCACCAGCCCCTGATGAAGCACCTTTTGTAGAAGTGGGCGATCGCGTCCGCAACGGTCAAACTGTGTGTATTATTGAAGCGATGAAATTAATGAATGAATTAGAAGCTGAAGTAAGTGGAGAAATCATTGAAATCTTGGTGAGTAATGGAGAACCCATTGAATATGGACAAGTGTTAATGCGAGTGAATCCTTCGTAAAAGCCAACCAGTCCCATGCCCTACTATGGGGTATTATCGCAAAAGCCACTCCACAAACCGTCACAAAACTTAAATCAAATTATGAATCAGTGACATAGTAAAAGTAATGCTTTAAAGCTAACGCTCAATTACTCCATACCCCATTCCTTAAACGAATGGGGGTTTTTTATGCTAAATTTTCCGTCCATTCAATAACCTGCCGCCCGATATTGACGTGGTTGAAACGTTGAATTTCACGAATTCCAGTAGGACTAGTGACATTTACTTCAGTTAGATAATCGCCAATAATATCAATGCCAACAAAGTATAAACCATCACGGCTCAGAGTCGGAGCAAGTTCTCGACAAATCTCACGATCCCGTTCCGTGACTTCCACCGCTGCAACCCTCCCCCCCACTGCCATATTGCCACGAAATTCATTACCAGTGGGAATACGATTGACAGCGCCAATGGGTTCCCCATTCAGTAAAATAACCCGTTTATCCCCTAGTTTTGCTTCTGGCAAATAGGTTTGAATCATCACAGGAACCTTTCCTCGGTGGGTACTAATTTCCACGAGGGAATTAAGATTAGGATCATCAGCCTGTAAAAATAAAATGCCCTCACCAGCCTTACCGCCCAAAGGCTTGAGAACTGCTGCTCCCTGATGTTCAACAAACTGACGAATCACTTTTTTATCTTGACTGACGATTGTTTTTGGGATAGAACCCAGAAACTGTAAGGCGTACATTTTCTCATTAGCAGTGCGGATACCATGGGGAGAATTAATAATTAGGGTTTTAGAAGTATCGACATGATCGAGTAAATAAGTGGCATAGAGGTAGGGGATGGTCACTGGTGGATCAGTTCGCATAAATACGATACCCATTGTTTCTAGGGGCATAAAAACAGGTTCACCCAACTGAAACCAAGACTGGGAAGTGATCCATTGCCCTTCTATCAATTCAATTGGGGCAAGTTCAACGTGCTGGAGCCAGGCATAGGTTTTACCATCGACCACACTGAGTTGATGGGCTTGGGTCACCCATACAATGTGTCCTGACTGTTGTGCAGCTTCCATCAAAGCGATACTGGTATCATGCCCTGGATCGAGGGTTGAAATGGGATCGATAATAAATGCAAATTCCACCCGCACACTCCTAGAGTTTAGAGTTATCTTGTAGCAATGGGTCTAACGTTCCTTGGGCATTAAGGGCATATAAATCATCACAACCACCAATGGGGTAATCGTTAATAAAAATTTGAGGAACGGATCGTCTTCCATTGGCTCGTTTAGCCATTGCTGACCTAGCAACTTCATCGCCATCAATACAGTACTCCGTATACCGTACTTTCTTTTGATCCAGTAAAGCCTTTGCCCGAATACAAAATGGACATCGACTCCAGGTATAAATCTCAATATTGGCAGCCATAAAACCTACTTTTGGTGGGGGGTAAATTAAACTCATTTTAGTCGGTAGATGAGTTCACGGGAGAGTTCTTATCCATTAGCTGAGTGAAACCCTCAGACTTCTGATACTCTACGAGACATGGGTTCAACCGGAGCCGTTGTGGACATCATTGCTGCAAGTAACTGGGACGTTTCTACCCGGAAAGGTAACCGATGGATATCTGAACCAGGGGCACAGGTTTTTGCAGCTGCTTGGTGGAGATCCCACACTGTAACCCGGTCTAACCCAAGATCCCCTAAAGTTATGGGCAAACCGACTTCTCCGTAGAACTTTAATAATTGCAACCGAGCAGCACCAGCCAATTGACTTGCTTGTAACATTTCTTCCAATCGTAATTGTACCAGAATACCATAAGCTACCTTTTCTCCATGGAGGGAAGTGGGAGAACTAACCGTGGTGGGAAGGTGGGTTAAGCCATTGTGAACGGCATGGGCGGCAACAGTGCGGCATTGAGCACCCCCTAAACCACCAATCACTCCGGCTAACAATACCGTAGCATCAACAACTTGCCGCCAAGGATGTCCACCGAGTTCTGCAAGGGCAGGAAGGGACTGTTGAAAAAGAATATCTCTCAATACTCGTGCTTGTTGAACCGCGGCAATCGTCAAGGTTTGATCAGAATGACCATTGCTGACCGAAGATTCATACCACTTTGCTAAGGCATCACCTATACCTGCCACCAGCATATGGGCGGGGGCGGTTTGCATGAGTCCATAGTCTAACAGTAATAGATCGGGACATTTTTTGAGAGGTACATCGTAACGAAAACCACCTGCTTCAGAATAAATATTAGACAGGGCAGTCCATGCAGCACAGGTAGCTGCAGAAGTAGGAATGGTAACAATGGGTAAATTACAGTGATCTGCTAAAAGTTTCGCTGTGTCTAAAGCCTTACCACCTCCAATACCGATGACCATGTCAGCATGTGTTTCCCCAACGACTTGTCTTAATCGTTCTAGGGTAGATTCTGTACAGTGATTACCATAACTGGCTGCGGATGACTCTAAATTGTGTTCTCGTAAGATTGGTTCCAACCATGGTTGAATTACATTCAAAGTAGAGTTTCCCCCTACTAATAAAGGACGCTTGCCCAAGGATGCCAGCAAATGACCTGACTGGGCAATGGCGTTATCCCCCCGTAAAACTATTTGGGGAGCCATTGTAAGGCTGAGCAGGTTGGAAGTAAAAGTGGGCTGATTGAGGACTGGATTAGAGGGGGGAGTAGACTGATTCATTGAAGTCGAAACATTAAAATGGATGAGCCATAACCATAAAAAAGTCAAGAGTTAGAACCAAATTGAGATAAACGGGCTATTTGATCCCCATTAATTTCAATGGTCATAGTTGGATCTTCCCGAACTAGGAGAGATCGGTGTACTGTTCCCAGATAAACTGGTTCTGACACTCCCTCTTGGGGGTGGAGAATGGTTCTCGCCCGAATGGTGAGAACTGGAGCTTGAGACCCTGAACGACCAGGGGAAAACAAATTGTTGGCAGCTTGTTCAAGGGTGGCATGTAACTGGGATTCAGTCACTGTTGGGTCTACAGCAATTACAGCCTGGGTTCCCCCATTATCATAAACCACACTAAAGCGTACTGCCCCTGGGATAACCGTGCGGGTAAAAGGGACTAAACTAAGGGCAAAGAGACCACCTGTAAGAACAATCATAAACCCTGTCACCCCCACCAATCGGAACCGAACCCCCCACTGAAGGGCAAAACCTATGGCGGCTAATACTGCAAACCCAAGGGAGATAAGGGCTGACCACTGGGAAAATTGTAGAAATTGAGCAGTTGTAATCATGGTTGATATGAATTAAGCCCCATGAGCCATGGAAGGATTGGGACTGTTAGAGAGGAATAACTATTATGAATCGGATTCGTTGGAAATAAAACCATCCTTAGCTACAGGAGATGTTAATTCTAGGGCAGCCTTGAGGGTGTGCCAAGGGAGGGTGGCACATTTGATTCGCACTGGGAACTGAGATACTCCTTGCATTACATTTAATTTTCTGAATTCCTGAGGGAATTCCTCTGCCCCTTTCATCATTCCCTGAAATTGCTCCACCATGGCTAAAGCAACTCCTACCGGTTTTCCCCGTAGTGCCTCAGCCATTAAATCAGCGGAGGCTATGGCGATCGCGCACCCCTCTCCTTCAAATTTTACATCTTCAATGAAATCTTCAGATTCATTCAATTGCACCGTCAGTTGGATCGTATCACCACAGGATGGATTATGTCCCCGTTGTTGACGATGAATGGGTTGGGTCATTCCTCGGTGGCGAGGATTTTTATAGCGGTCTAAAATGACTTGCTGATACAGTTCCCGCACAGTATTTAGAGACATGATCAACAATAATCGTTAAAATAAGTGTTCATTATTTGTACCCGTTCACATTTCCCCTGGCAAAGAGGATTGGGGGCTCCCCCCGCTGGTTCCTCCCCTAGGGGGAGTGAACAATTACCTTTATTTTAGCAATTGGTAAGTGGCTAGACCGGATTATTCAGGAATTGGGTGCAAGCCACCAAGTATAAGTGGATAAAGAGGGATGGGAGAGTATCCCAATCCCCTAACCCCTTCTGCCAAAAAGGGATAAGGGGAACCGGATTCAAAGTCCCTCTCCCGTTCTGGGAGAGGGATTTAGGGTGAGGGCTGCAAAATTGGGATGCACCCTGTTAGGTAAATTCGGGGGTACACCCATGCCATTGGGTAGATTGTTCATAGGCATACCCTACCTGGAAGATCAAATCTTCCCTTAACACATTGGCAATCACTTGTAACCCAATTGGTAAACCATGGTCATCAAAACCACAGGGGAGACTCAGTCCGGGTAAACCAGCTAAATTGACCGGAATTGTCATTAAATCCGAAAGATACATATTGAGGGGATTATCAGTTTTTTCCCCGGGTCGGAAAGCTGTGGTTGGGGTTGTAGGGCATACTAAAACGTCAACCTGGGTAAAGGACTGGTGAAAATCTTGTTTAATCAACGTTCGAACTTGTTGGGCTTTGCGGTAATAGGCATCGTAATAGCCGGCAGATAGGGCATAGGTACCCAACATGATGCGTCGTTTTACCTCCGATCCAAAACCAGTAGCACGGGTTTGGGTATACATGGAAAGTAGGTGCTCAGCATCGGGATTACGATAACCGTACTTAACCCCGTCGTAACGAGCAAGATTAGCGGAAGCTTCCGATGGAGCAATAATATAATAGGTGGGTACGCCGTACCGAAACCGTGGACAGGAAATGTCGTAGATCTGGGCACCTAAGATTTCCAACTGTTTCAGGGCATTTTGAATTGCTATGCCAACCTGTGGATCTAACCCTTCTCCTAACGTTTCCGTAATCACTCCCACCTTTATACCCTTCAAATTCGGAATCAAATAGTTTGTGTAGTCGGGTATGGGCACATTCAGACTGGTGGAGTCTTTAGGGTCATGACCGGCGATCGCCCCCAGCATAATGGCAGCATCCTCCACCGTGCGCCCAAAGGGTCCGATCTGATCCAGAGATGAGGCATAGGCCACTAAGCCGAAGCGGGAAACCAACCCATAAGTAGGTTTAAGCCCCACTACACCGCAAAAGGCAGCGGGTTGACGAATGGAACCACCCGTATCAGAACCTAGAGAAACCACACATTCATTGGCAGCCACTGCCGCCGCCGACCCACCGGAAGAACCACCAGGAATACGAGTAATATCCCAAGGGTTGGCAGTCACCTGAAAGGCGGAAGACTCCGTTGAACTGCCCATGGCAAATTCATCCATATTCGTCTTTCCCACCAATACTGCCCCTGTATTTGCGAGTTTTTGAGTCACAGTTGATTCATAGGGAGGGATGAAATCCGCCAATATCCGGGAACCGCAGGTTGTGGGAATACCAACTGTACACAGGTTATCTTTAACTGCCACAGGGATTCCAGCCAACAATCCAATGGATTCTCCATTTTGGATTTTGTCATCCACTTTTTTAGCATGATCAATGGCATGATCACTGGTGACCCGTAAAAAACTTCGGAGCACTGGCTCTAAAACTTGAATCCGTTCCAAACTAGACTGGACAATCTCTAGGGCAGAACGTTCTTTGTTGATCAATTGTTGATGCAATGTGCGGATAACGGACATGTTGAGATTCTTTATTACCTACCTAACACGGATGCCCTCTACTTTGACACATTTTTGTCCCCGTCAGCAAGTATGGGGACGATCATCCTGGGTTGGAGTGACAAACGAACCATGGCTTTTGGGAGTAAGAATCCTCTAGGGTAGGGTCACTATTTTACCAACAGTGCGGTTTTCTGGTCTAAACGTAGACATTGCAACACGTTGGATATCCAATGGGGTGACCGCTACAATTTTATCCAGTTCAGTGAATACATTATGCCAGTCTCCCGTTTTCACCTGATATTCAGCCAACAACTGAGCCATACCCATATTGGAATCAAGGGACTGTAAAAGTTTAGCCTTAGCCTGTTTTTTTACCCGCTCCAACTCATCACTGGATACCAGTTCAGTTTTCAGTCGATTAATTTCCACTTCTAGGGAATGGGCAACCTCAGCCACTGTTTTACCTGGAGCGGTTAGGGAGTAAAATAACATGAGATTAGGATATTTATCCCCTGGAAAGCCACTAAACCCCTGGGCTGCGAGGGATACCTTTTGTTGTTCCACTAAGCTTTGGTAAAGCCGAGAGGTTCGTCCATCGCTCAAAATTCGACCCATTAATTCATACACCACATGATCCGGGTCTCGGCGAGAGGGACGGCGATAACCCTCTAAATACCAGGGTTGGGATGGAAGTTTCAATATTACCTCCTTGGGTTCCTTTTGAGGCGGTTCTATGATGTTCAGGGGTGGAACTGCTGTTTTAGATTGGTAGCGACCAAAATAAAGGGTTGCCAAACGTTGAACCGTTGATGGGTTTACATCTCCCACCAACACCATTGTTAATTGACTGGGGATATAATGGGTGGCAAAAAATCGTTGCAAGTCTTGCCGAGTCAAATTACGAATATCGTCAGTATATCCAATTACAGGACGACCATAGGGATGGACGGTAAAGGCAGTCTGCAAGAAAGCCTCCATCATTTGACCAATGGGGGAATTTTCCGAACGGGTGCGGCGTTCCTCTAAAATAACCTCCTTCTCTTCATAAAATTCCCGAAAAACAGGTTCAAGGAAACGTTCTGACTCTAGGGACATCCATAATTCCAATTTATTGGAGGGAAAACTATAGAAGTATCGGGTGGCTTCTGCAGAAGTTGTGGCATTCATCCCTACACCCCCAGATTGTTCTACAATCCGTCCATACTCATTTTGAACCGTTAAGCGGGCTGCTTTCCCGTTAATTTGTTCAAATTGGGAGGTTAAGTCTTTGACTTTATCGGTCTGACCTGACTTTTTAGCCAGTGCAATCCGATCTGATAGGGAGTCTAGTTGGTCAAGAAGCTTTTTCTCTGCTCCGTAATCCCGTGTCCCAATCCGACGGGTTCCCTTAAATGCTAGATGTTCAAAGAAGTGGGCAACCCCTGTTTGACCATCTGGTTCATCAACGCCTCCCACATCTACATAGGTGAGAAATGATATGACCGGTGCCTGATGACGTTCCATGACAATAAAATGGATGCCATTGGGTAGGGTGAATTGACTGATTTGACGACTCACGCGATCCAAGTAAGGTTGAATAGATTGACTGTCTTGAGTGGGGCTTAATCCATCAGCAACCCTTAACCCAATCATTGAGGTTGGTTCCATGGTAACGGGAGCTGCCATGACTCCATGGACACAACATCCTGAAGCTAGGTAAACTGCCAGAAATACACCCAAACAAGCAACCCAATACCGTCCCAATCCCTCGGAAAGTTTGAGGTATTGGGGGGTTGGACGATTGGGACTGAACTGGCAAAGGTCTATGAAAACGGAGTGCAACTCCTTCACCTTGGACACCATGGTGGCAAACATTATTAATTTTTCTAGAAGCGAGACATGAGTGAAAATACCCCAAATCCAATTAATAACACCCCACTAGTGGGAGTAATCCAGCCCGACCATTGACGTACTGCCAACAACCGCTTAATTCCAGCAGTGAAGGTGCCTGCCAGGATGAGGGGAAAAACATAACCGACCGTATAGGCTAAAAATAACACACCGCTTAACCAGGGGTCTTTCAGGGTGGATGCCCAAGCCAGTAAGGTGGCTAAGACGGGGGTGCTACAGGGAGATGCTACTAATCCAAAGGTTAGTCCAACCAGATATGCCTGGATTCCGTTGGGTAGGTCTTTAGAAATTAATTCCAGTCCATTGAATGATGGAAATGACAATGGTAGGGCTTGCAGCAGGTTTAAGCCCATCAAAATTGCTAGTATACTGACCAGAATTGGAAGTCCAAAACCAATTTGACCGTAGATATTACCAGCGATCGCCGCCAGCATTCCTAAGGCCGCTAACGTTGTGGCCAAACCAAGGGCAAAGCAAGAAGATTGAGCCAACCCCTGCCATCGATTCTTTGCCTCATACCCCCCAATATAACCAATTGTAATCGGCAACATTGATAACATACAGGGGGTGAGGCTGGTTAGAAGACCTGCACTAAAAATAAATCCCACACTTAGCCAATTTAAGTGGCTTAACTCTTGAGTTACCAAGGTATTAGCAAATTGACTGATTAAATAGAGTTGGGTTTGTAACGTCTCTACCATGGAGCCATCCAAAGGTCACCTAAAAGTTCTTGAAAAGTTGCTCTGCTTAACCAAAACAGATTAAATCCCAGAAGAATCCAAGTAGTGGTTACATCCGAGTTAACGCCGAGACTTTACCCAGTTTATCCGAGTCTAAGCCATCCAACTCACTCAGTTGTAACCATCCTTCCTTGACTAACCGGGCAAATACAAAAATTAGCACCGAATATTGATAATCATATTTACCATCAATATCATGGCGTCTGGCACTTAAAAAATCATGGAGATGCCACATATCCTCAATAACGTTAATTTGATTGGCTTGTATTTGTACCTCCTCGATTAACGCCTTTACTTCCCGTTTATAGGCGATTTCAAAAGCTGATTGAGCCACCTTTTGTTCTACCGGGGACCAATGAATATTATTAGCGTACATAATTTTAAATTTGAAAAAAACAATGGAAATTAAATTACCTACATAAATTGTAAATTATTCCTCCTATTTAAGCCCGTATTCCCTATCCTGAAGCCTACAATTCGTCTAAACCCTTCAACGGTAGCGCCAATCTAGGCACATCCTTCCTTGGTTAACAAAATTTGGGATAATCCAAGGGCTGAAACCCATAGAAATTATTTGACTTATTCTTAAATCAGAATTATTCTTAAATAGAATCGGTTTCCACTCCTGTGGTGGGGTAGCGAATACAAAATGTTCCAATTTGTAAACCCGCCCCTATTCGTCTCCTTCCCTTTGTAAGGAGGTGGACTGGTTTTTGCTGAATACTTAAAAAGCTGTAAGAGGTTACCATGTTATCAATTGTCCGTGTGCCCGATGTCACATTTAAAACACGAGTCAGGGATGAATCCGTTCCTGGACCAAATCCCTATCGATGGGAGGATAAAACATCCCAGGATATTTTTGGTGGCAAAAAAGTTGTGGTTTTTTCCCTGCCTGGTGCATTTACTCCAACTTGTTCATCCAATCATTTACCCCGTTACGAAGAGCTGTATGATGAATTTAAAGCTCTGGGGGTGGATGCAATTATTTGTGTGTCTGTCAATGATGCGTTTGTCATGTTTCAGTGGGGTAAACAAATCGGAGCAAAAAATGTCTACCTGTTACCTGATGGCAACGGTGAATTTACCCGTAAGATGGGGATGCTTGTGGACAAGGCGAATTTGGGGTTTGGAATGCGTTCCTGGCGATATTCTATGGTAGTCAACGATGGCACTATCGAAAAAATGTTTGTAGAACCTAATTTCTCAGACAACTGCCCCATTGATCCATTTGAAGTGTCGGATGCTGACACCCTGTTAGCCTACTTAAAGGGAACCCAGTCAACAGGAGTGTCTTCACCTCGTCTGGAGTTTGTGGGTTGACATACTCGCCGGGCTGAAACCACGGTGATTCTTGACAGCTCACAGCAACTAGCCTCCGAAGAGGTCTTACGGTCCTTCCCCGTCTGTTTAGAGTCTTCCAATGCCCTAGGGCGACTTTGCTCTATATTCTTTGTTCCATTCTCATCTCGGTCGTGTTCAATGTCACAATTCAGGCATCGAACCGACCGAATATTGAGATCCAATTTACCCCACTTGAAACCCATTGAGAGCAAATTTGGCTAATCGGTTCCCATCGGTTAATGATGTGAAACTCTCTACCAAACTTCTCAGACTTTGCCTCACCCACGTCCTAAATTCTCTCCATCCTTGTATGGTGATAGATCTGGCAAGCGTTCGATAAAGTAGGTAAAGTACCGTGACTAATCACAACTCATTTCAGTTGATTCAACCCCCGGAACGGTTTTTAGTTTTAGGGGTACCGGTGGATTTATTACCAAATTACACTACTTGGTTGACTGACCAATTAATAGATAAACAAAGCTTACATGTGGTGACACTGAATGCCGAAATGGTCATCCAGTCAATCAAGAATCCTCAATTAAAATCGATTATTGATGAAGCCGAATTAGTTATCCCGGATGGGGCTGGTATTGTACTCTATGGTAAATTGTTTGGACAGACAATCCGTCGTTGTCCAGGGATAGAATTGGCTGAAGCATTAATCAGGTTTTGTGGCTCCTCCTCCATGGATGGGGATAGACAGCCTTCACTATTTTTCTACGGCGGTGCCCCAGGAATTGCTGATAAAGCCGCAGCTAAATGGATGGTGCGATCGCCAAACCTAAGAATCCTAGGTGTTGAAAATGGGTATTTATCCACGGATGACCAATTAAGACTAAAAACCAAGCTGATGGAACAACAGCCCAGCTTAATTTTAGTGGGGTTGGGTGTACCACGGCAGGAAATCTGGATCAAGCAAAATCGCCACCTTTGTCCCAACTCCCTATGGGTGGGAGTTGGGGGCAGTTTTGATATTTGGGCAGGGGCAAAAAGGAGATCACCCCAATGGATGGGGGATTTTCATATGGAGTGGGTATATCGGTTAATTCAGGAACCTTGGCGATGGCGACGAATGATGGTTTTACCTGAATTTGCCATAAAAGCCGTCATGGAAAGATTGACCAAAAAATAACGGGTTTATGCCTTACCCTCTAGGGTATAAGAAGCTATAGTAGGAACAGGATATCGAGTCCCAGACTGTCTAGAGGCTGTTTGACACAGCCGTTAAGAATCAGGGTCTGCTCAGACTTTGTGTTCTTCAGAATCCCCGTATCTTCTGAGCGGGGAGTGTCCATAACCTTTAATTTACCTAAGAGTTAGCTTTGCATAAAATCCCTGTAACAGTTATCACAGGCTTCCTAGGAGCCGGGAAAACCACTCTGGTTCGTCACTTACTGCAAAATAATCAAGAGCGACGTATTGCCGTCTTAGTGAATGAGTTTGGTGAAGTGGGTATTGATGGTGAATTACTCAAATCCTGTCAGGTGTGTGATGATGATGAAGAATTGAAAACCAACATCCTGGAACTAGCCAATGGTTGTCTGTGTTGTACTGTGCAGGAGGAATTTTTGCCTACCATGCAGGAGTTACTAAAAAGACGGGATCGTTTGGATTGTATTTTAATTGAAACCTCTGGTCTGGCATTACCAAAACCCTTAGTGCAAGCATTTCGTTGGCCTGAGATTCGAACCGGAGCAACGGTAGATGGGGTAGTAACGGTGGTTGATTGTGAAGCCCTTGCCCATGGTCAATTTGTAGGAGATTTAGATGCCTTACAGGCTCAACGAGAGGCAGATGATAGTTTAGAGCATGAAACCCCAATTGAAGAGTTATTTGAAGATCAACTAGCTTGTGCCGATCTAGTATTACTAACCAAGGTGGATCGGGTTGATTTAGATGCTCAAAAGCGTGTTGAACATTGGTTACAAAGGGAACTACCCAGTGGGGTCAAAATCGTACCTTGTAAACAAGGTGAGGTTAGTCCAAATTTATTGTTAGGATTCAATGCCGCAGTTGAGGACAATTTGGATTCTCGTCCCAGTCACCATGACACGGATGCAGATCATGACCATGATGATGAAGTGACTTCAGTGAATGTGGTGCTTGATCAGCCATTTAACCCGACGGAATTAATTGGTTGTCTCCAAAGTCTGGTACACCAATACGAAATCTATCGGATTAAGGGTTTTGTTGCTGTCCCTCATAAATCCATGCGACTGGTTATCCAAGGGGTTGGCAATCGGTTTGATACGTTTTATGACCGCCCGTGGCAATTGAATGAATCCCGACAAACTCGATTGGTTTTTATTGGACGATCCCTTGAATCCAAGGAAATCTACAGGGCGTTGACCAAGGGTAAAAATGACGGAGATCTGCCTCTCCCTCCATCCTAACATCACAAAGGGGGTCACATTGCTCCAACAGGGTTTCTGGTGTCCTCTTACCCTAGGTGGTGTCTGGCAGTATGGGTTAGCTGGATTATTGTATCCAAGTTGGGGGATGGGGAACGATTTTCAATCCCTAACCACAATAAATACTCAATATTCCCTTGTGGTCCAGTCAGGGGAGACCATGTTAATCCATAATATTGCCAACCAACCCCCAAAGCACACTGAAGAATAGTTAATATGGCTTCAGCCTGATCCACAGGATCCCGTACTACTCCTTTTTTGCCTACCTTTGCCCGTCCAACTTCAAATTGGGGTTTTACCAACAGGACAACTTCCCGTGGTGGTCGGAGGAGATGCCAGAGGGGGGACAAAATTTTAGTCAGGGAAATAAATGAAACGTCCACCACTCCTAAATCAGGAAAAGAATGGTATAGCGCATCGGTTAATTCAGAACCAGATTCTAATCCGTATAAATCAGTAGGGGTAAGATAGCGTATGTTAGTCCGTTCTCTCAGAATTACGCGGTGATCCTGCCGTAGTTTCCAATCCACCTGTCCATAGCCCACATCAATACCATAAACCCGTTGGGCTCCTGATTGGAGTAAACAGTCAGTAAAGCCCCCAGTGGAAATTCCCCCATCCAGACATATTCGTTGTTTTACTGAAATGTTGAATAAGGTCATGGCCTTAGCTAGTTTTTCCCCTCCCCTAGACACAAAGGGGGGTCGGGTTCTGACCACTATTTGTGCTGTAAGTTCAACTTCAACTCCCGGCTTATCCACGATAGATTGGTTTACTTTAACCTCACCCGCTTGAATCAATCGCTGGGCTTGCTGACGGGACCCACAAAGTTGCCGTTCTACTAACAAAATATCCAACCGTTGTTTAGCCATGAGCCAAAGCAATCTAGTTACTGGTAATCAATTGTTGACTTGGAGTTCAACAGCTACGGGGGCAGCCATGAACTGTGGTTACGACCCTACCTGTACCAACCATTGGGTATTACTCACCTTTCTGGCTAGACTTCCACACCCACTAAGACCCCTGGTTCAATTTGAATGGGTACGGTATTTAAAATATCAATTTGGGCACAGTAAGTAAGGTCTTCATGGCAATTCAGCCGTAATAACCGTTGTCCATGACTGGCGGCACACAGCATCCCTGATAAGTCATTTCGCCACTGTTGGTATAATGCTAAAGCACTAAAGAATTCATCATTCCCAGCAATTGACTGAGGTTTAGATTGGGTAGCAGTTAACAGGGAGTCAACAATTGCCCCAGCGCAAGTAGTATCTTCCAAGGAAAAACCCCCTTCCCATCCAGATGCAACAATCCAGACCGTCTCTGGATGTTGAGCCAATGTTTGCTGGACAACTGCCTGCCGGTTAACAAATGCGCCGGCGATAACACATTTAGAAGGTTGAATTGCTTGTAATGCACGGGTGCCATTGGTTGTAGTAATAAATAAACGCTGCCCCGCCATGCGCTGAGGGGTGCAATCTAACGGGGAATTACCCAGATCACAACCAGGGATACGTGCCCCCCCCCGTTCACCTGCTCGTAATCGTTTATCTGCTGGCCAGCTTTCACTGATACGGAATAGTTCATCTAAATCACTGAACACTTGAATCGCCTCCGCACCAACTGATAACGCAGTTGCCATGGTGGAAGTAGCTCGTAACACATCAACGGCAATGGCACAATCTGGAAAATCTGAAGCTGGAGTCAGCTCAGGGGTGTGGTAGATAAAAATTTTCACAGGTTTACTATTCCCGTAACAGTTTTGACGTAATCACCGCCCCAAAAGATGGGGATAATCTTGACAGCTTACTAAGAACTACAGAGAAGTTGGAGCATTACTCATTCCAACTGCCTGGATTCGCCCTCACCCTGTCAGTTTCAACGGGTTTTAAGCTTAAAGTTATGTCTACTGTAGCACAAAGCCGTCCTAGAGGAACGGGGTTTACAATCCAGATTTTCCATCAAAAAGCCATGGAACAACCACTGAGCCTTTTCTCAATTCTTTTGATCTGAATTAACTCCCTTCTACTGCCTGGGCAAGGGTGCGTAACATCCGGGTGGTGGTGGTTAAATCAACACAAGCATCAGTAATACTTTGTCCATAGGTTAATTGTTTTAGATCGGAGGGAATAGACTGTTTACCTGCCACTAAATGGCTTTCAATCATTACCCCCATAAAATGAGTAGACCCAGTTACGATTTGATGGGCAACGCTCTGCAGTGCGAGTCCTTGGCGATTATGATCTCCTTCAGCATTACCATGACTACAATCCATCATTACTTTGGGGACTAATCCATGACGAGATAACTCACAAACGGCTTGCTTTACCTGAGTTTCGTCATAATTAGAACCCTGCTTCCCACCCCGCATGACTAAATGACCATCTGGATTACCAGTGGTGGTTACAATACTGGCATATCCAGATTGGTTAATCCCTAAGAAACAATGGGGCTGACCAGCAGAAACAATGGCATTGACGGCGGTATGGATACTACCGTCGGTACTGTTCTTAAACCCAACTGGCATGGAGAGTCCAGATGCCATTTCCCGATGGGTTTGACTTTCAGTGGTCCGTGCTCCTATTGCTGTCCAGGTCACAAGATCGGCAATATATTGGGGAGTAATGGGATCCAATAGTTCTGTGGCAGCCGGAAGACCTAAATGGGCTAAATCTAGTAATAGCTGTCGGGCAATTTGCAGACCAGTGTTAATGTCAAATGTGCCATCCAGGTGAGGGTCATTGATCAATCCTTTCCATCCGATCCGGGTTCGGGGTTTTTCAAAGTAAACCCGCATGACAATCTCCAGTTGTTGTTTTAATTCAACTCGGAGTGGATAAAGTTGACGAGCGTAGTCATAGGCAGCATGTTGGTCATGGATGGAACAGGGACCTACAATGACTAGCAGACGGCGATCGCTGCCAGACAAAATTTGGCGAATAGAATCACGGGTATTGGCAATCAGACGGGCAGTGGCATCAGTAATGGGGAACTGGTGGCGCAGTTGATTAGGGGTGACCAATGGACGGGTTTCTCGAACATGGAGATCTGAGGTTTGATACATGGTTTAGTTGAACGAAGAGGGGTTAGGTAAGGATCAGTCCTCCATTTGTGGATTCCCCTAAATGGGGATGTAGTCAATACATACCAGTTTATATCGTTTACGGCAAAGTGAATTCCCTGGTTGATTGGGATCGTAGCTGGCGACTGAATACCAAGCATTGGTTAGGGTCTATTCAAATATCTGGAATATGCATCCAATGACCCTGGGCGATCGCCAGCTAGCACTTCAGGATAAATTGCCACTAACGGATTACGAAAACGACTTCCGTGGGCTGAGGTTACTTTCAGAGGGGTAGTTTGTCGTTCAAGGGAACCTAAAAATGCTTGAGATTCAATACTATAGATTCTGATTCCTGCCTGGAAACCCCCGATGGTGCCATTGGACGAACTAAAGCCCGGGTTCCGAAACACTTGAACAGCAAATTGTCCATCAGGAGTAATGACTGCCTCCGATGCTGAACAAGGAAACCATCCACTGCCACCACACCGTGGGACAAAGGATGTGGGGGGCAGTCCTTGACGTACATCTTCCATAACGGTGGCAGGCAACTGATCAGCACTGGGGTTTTGGTTCATGACCCAGCGAACAAGTTCAAGGTTTTGTTGGGCGAATTGCAAAGCTTGTTCCACCCGTTGAGCTTGCACCCTGGTTGCCACTGCCAAAAATAGGGGCGGTGTTATGATAATTAAAACCATCGTTGTTACCAAGGTAGCCATCAACAACTCCAATAGAGTAAACCCTTGGTCATTTGCTCCAAAATCCAATTTGAGATTAGAAAGTTCCATTGGTTGATTCATGAATTTATCGTTTCTAGTTAGGTGATCCAATAAGACCTAGGGTGCATTTAGTCCATTAGCCGAGGACTCCAGGGTAGAGATAGGGATGCGTTAAAAATCAAAATAGATATAGGGCAACCCTCCCTGGGGTGCAAAAAGCCAAACCAAGTAAAAACAAAGGGGTGAAAACAAAAGCTTTATAGACCAGTGCAAATCTAACTTGAAATTCACTCGGGCTAAATTTAACAGTCCCATACTGGTAAATAATAAAACTAGAGCTAAACCAACGAGGGTTCTATCTATGCCAATTGTTTCCATATAAACCTTTTGATCAAATTGACCATCAGGAGAGTGGAAAAATAAATGACTAATTGCCCATCCAGAGTCTTTGGGATCAGGTAATCGGAAAAAAATCCAAGATCCAAATACCACCAGTTGGGTCAATAACCAAGCTATCGCTTTTCCAGTCCAAGTCCCCCACCAATGACCAATGAGGGGAATTTGTTGGCTGAGTCCAACGGTAAGCCGATGACAGACCAAGGCTAGTCCATGTAGCCCACCCCAGATCATAAATCCCCAAGCAGCACCATGCCAAACTCCAGCGATTATCATAACCCCACATAAATTGAGGCTAGTACGTATTAACCCATGGCGTGAACCACCTAACGGAAAGTAAAGATAATTTCGTAGCCAATCCCCCAAAGTGATGTGCCAGCGCCGCCAGAAATCCGCAATATTTGTAGTGAAATAAGGTGCTTGAAAATTTTCAGGTAAGTTTAAACCCAATAGTAACCCGCTCCCCCTAGCCATATCTACATAGCCGCTAAAATCCAAATAAAGCTGGAGTCCATAGGCAAAGGTCGCTAACTGAATGTCCCAACTACCTGCACGGTGTAAGTTGTCGAAAATTAAACGAACTAGAATACCTAAATTATCAGCTAATAGTGCCTTTTTAAATGCTCCACAGGCAATCAACCAAACCCCACTGGC
Source organism: uncultured Synechococcales cyanobacterium (assembly GCA_903897715.1). Lineage (GTDB taxonomy): Bacteria > Cyanobacteriota > Cyanobacteriia > CAIUCS01 > CAIUCS01 > CAIUCS01. The sequence goes on along the minus strand of CAIUCS010000028.1, from coordinate 34,355 downwards.
GACTTGGTCAGTATTGGGAGGACGGAGGGTGTGAAGTTGCTTTGATAGGCTGTGGTAGCGGGTAATGGGTCCGGAAATCAATTTAGGAAAAAATAATTTGTAGGCGGAAAACTTCAGCAAACTGCTGGCACTCGGTGCGCCCCGATAAATATCAATTAAATAGGCAATACACTCAAAACTGAAAAAACTAATCCCAAGGGGGACAACGACCCGTTCTTTAATTTCAATCCCCAGGTTCAGTAGATCAGCCCGATGGTAAAGATTGCCAAGGATATCCAGGACAAACGGGGTATATTTAAATCCCAGTAGTAAACATATATTACTGAAAACACCAACGATTAACAATAGGAATCGATACCATTGCCAATTTTCCACCGCTGAATGGGAATGATTATGGTCTGACTCGATGGCATTAGACATCCATCGTCCTAAATAAAAATTGATGAATAATATCCCTATCATCAAAGGGAGGTATTGAATCTGCCAAGAGGCATAAAAAAAAATGCTAGTAATGACCACCATGACTAAACGCATGGAATTTGTCTTTACGCCCCAGACCAAACCTAAGGTAATCAAAAAAAATAGCCCGTAAATAATGGAGGCGAAGTTCATGAAAAGTAAATTGAAGTTCGTTCAAAGATGATGGAAAGACAAATAACTTCTTCCTAAGGGCGGTCATTATTCAAAAATAAATTGACGAATCAAAACACTACGGGGCTTGTCCCACTGAAAGGGAATCAATATTCCGCACCGTTAGAACCTGAGGCGGAGTCGAATCGGGGGGATAGAGTAGCTCCACTTCCACTGAACGGCGTTCATTAGGACGTAGCTTTAGGGTTACCAACGGTTCCCCCTGCTGTCCCCGTCGTTGGACAAGATGGGCATAACGAACTTGTTCCACATTCCCGTCGTCCATGAATTTTAGTTTGACTGTTCCCCGAAAGAATACATTTGGGGCAGGGGGATCTAAAAATACTAACCCCCCCTTAATCCGATCCTGTTTTAGGGGTGTCTGCAAAGACACGGTAATTGTCTGGGTTTGGTCAGTAGGGTTGTACAGGGGAAAATTTAACTTATACTCGATTCCATAATTCCCATGGGCAAGGTAGGCAGTATCTGAGTAACGAGCTACTATGGGTGCACTTTGTATCTGCCCAGTGCCAAAGGTGCCTCGGTTAAGGGTACTCAAAGGATAGGAAAAAGCTTGCCCCGGCTGAGGAATAGTTAATTTATCTATCCCTTGATTATCTGTCAAGTTTGCCTCCCATCGGGAACCTTTAGCCACCCCGGATACCCGCCCGTAATAAAAAGGAAAGGCAAATGTGCGACCTAAGGGGGTTGGAGCAATATCGCGAGGACCAGCTAATGCTGATGTTTGCAAGAGGGTTTCCCATTCTTCCAGTTGGGGAAATCGTTCTGAACCATCAGGGTTGAGGGGGGCTCGCATTGCTAAAGATGCGGCATAAATGGGACCATTGCTCATGAGCCGCATCAACAATGACCGTCCATTGGAAGAAGGAATGTTTGTACTGACGGGTATGGGCAAGTTAGTCAATAGATAACTTTGCTGGGGAGGAATGGTAAAACTGCTGGGCCAAGCCCCCCGGCGGCGACCACGTAAAATATCACCCATGACTCGACTGCCAGGTCCGGCATAAATAGTGCCCAAAGGGTCTTCTACATAATTGGGTAACTCAACAAATCTTGCATCTGGACTGGTGAGGTAGGTGGCGGCTTGGATTAAATCAACCTGAACGGGTTGGACAGAGGGGTTGTGTAGGATGACACCAAAAAAAAGGGTACGAGTTTGAGCAGGGGTGGCCGCCCTGGCAATATGATGGGCAAAAATATCAAATCGTCCATTGAAAGCATAATTTAAATGGGCTTCCGGAACAGCCTTGCCAAGAGAGGGAAATGATGAAGTGAGAATCCCCTCCGTTAAGACTACTTCAGGACTATTACTATTGAGGACGGGGACTTGATCCAATTGTCCGGGCAAGGGGCGTACTTGTTGCAATTGAAGCACTTCTTGAGGGATGGGTGGCACCGGAGTTGGAGAAGGACTTGGGGTTGGAACAACAATGGCTGCACCAGGTACTACAACTTGAGCAAGAGTTGGATTTTGTCCTTTGAACAAGGGGGATGAGGGCTTGGTTTTGGGTTTTCCGAATGGAAGGAATGGAGAACCTTGAGAATCGTTGATTTGCTTACTGATGTCAACCGTTTGAATACTAGGGGGAAAATAAGAAGGCAGTAAGGGAGACTCCAAGGAAAGGTTGGATGACTGAGTAAGAATCACAATTGGCAGGAGAGAGAGCATGATTAGATGGGATTACTGAATGAAAGCCTTTTTTAAGTCTAAATACGCCTCAAGTTGAGACCGCCAGTCACAAAATTCAATTTTATTAATTTACAAGACTTTCCGCTATTTTACCCATTGATTTCCATAATTAATTACTTTTATGGGGTTCCTATAGAAGAAAAAGATGAAAATCACTTGTTTTCTCACTGTTTCAATACTGATGTTCCTTCAATTCATGGGAGAATTAAAGATTATCGATCTCAATTTCTAAATTTTTCCTTAAGATAATAGAATAAACCTTCTTCAATTCTTCCTAAGAAGAAATTACAAAGTTTTAGGGTTTTGGCTGAGGGCTGGGTTTCAAGGGATGACAACCCATGAAATTTGCCCCTCTACTCTCAACAGTAATTGACAAGGGGGTGGAGTACTTTTCTCCATCTCTTAATAAAAATCCTTGAGAGGCTTTTCCATGGTTTTATACCATTCCCTATGGTAATGGATTGATTTTAATTAAAATTCTGCTTAAAATTTGTAACAGCTTCATGAATGAACTCCTTGTACAGACAAGTTGGTGGGTACCTACCTACGGACTTATTGGGGCGATCGCTACTTTGCCTTGGGCTATTGGGTTAGTCCAGCGCACTGGTCAGCGACCTGCAGCTTACTTTAACCTGTTGATGACCGTAGTGGCTTTTATCCATGGGGGTATTCTATTCCGACATACCCTTGGACACGAATCCCAACAACTTTCTGTACAATGGTTAAATGCTGCCGGTTTACAGCTTTTCCTAACCCTAGATATTTCAACCATCAGTACGGGGGCGATGGAACTGATAACAGGATTAAGTTTACTGGCTCAATTCTTTGCCATTGGCTATATGGAAAAAGATTGGGCATTAGCCCGATTCTTTGGATTAATGGGGTTTTTTGAAGGGGCTATGAGTGGGTTGGCTCTCAGTGACTCCCTATTTTTAAGTTACGGACTTTTAGAAATTCTAACTCTTTCCACCTATCTGTTAGTTGGTTTTTGGTACGCTCAGCCATTGGTTGTCACCGCCGCACGGGATGCATTTCTCACAAAACGGGTGGGTGATGTTCTTTTACTGATGGGGGTGGTGGCATTGGGAACAATGGCGGGGAGTTTTGAATTTCAAGATATTTACGATTGGGCTGAAAATGCGGATTTATCTCCTATGACAGCCAATCTTCTTGGCTTAGCTCTGATTGCTGGTCCCATTGGCAAGTGTGCTCAATTCCCCCTACATTTGTGGCTAGATGAGGCAATGGAGGGACCAAATCCAGCTTCAATATTGCGAAATTCAGTCGTGGTTGCCTGCGGCGCCTATATTTTAATTAAATTGCAACCAATTTTAGTCCTTTCCCCCCTGGCGTTGACGGCATTAGTTACCTTGGGAACCGTAACTGCCATTGGAGCTGCATTCGTTTCCATCGCCCAAATTGATATTAAACGGGTTTTTTCCCATTCCACCAGTGCATACCTAGGACTCGTATTTATTGCAATCGGGATGCAGTGGACTGACTTTGCCTTGATTTTGCTGGTAGCCCATGGGTTTGCTAAGGCTTTACTCTTTATGAGTGTTGGGTCAATTATTTTAACAACCACTAGCCAGGATATTACGGAAATGGGTGGACTATGGAAACGAATGCCCGCCACCACCTTCGCATTTTTAGTGGGTTCAATGGGATTGATAGGACTATTTCCATTGGGGGGGTTTTGGGCTTTTTGGCAGGGTATCAATGCTTTTTGGTATGATTCCCCAGTTTTGGTGTTGGTGATTTTATTAGTCAATGGGTTGACTGCCTTCAACTTAACTAGGGTGTTCCGTCAAGTTTTTCTGGGTGACTCCCAGCCTAAAACCAGAAGGGCACCGGAAGTATTTTGGCCCATGGCAGTGCCAATGGTTTCATTAACAATTGTTACTCTTGTTGCCCCTGCTATTTTTGATAATCTTTCCCTAATCCCTGATTGGGAGCTAATTAATCCTCTTTCCGTGGTATTGATGGTGACGAGTAGTCTCATCGGGATTGGTAGTGGTTTTGCAGTGCAATTTAATCGGGTTTGGGCTCGTCCCATCCAAGAGCCTTTTCGGTTTATCCAGGATCTATTAGCCTATGATTTTTATGTTGATGCCCTCTATCGGCGTAGTGTAGTCCTTTGGGTATCGACTCTTTCCCAGATTGGTTCTTGGTGCGATCGCTACATTATTGATGGTGCTATTAACGTTGTAGGAATAGTGTCTATCATGGGTGGACAGAGCCTCAAGTATAGTATTTCAGGACAACCCCAAACCTATGCATTGACTATTTTGATTGGGATGACCGTGATTGGGTTATTAGTTAGTTGGTTAGTTTAACGCACCCTATGGAGTCGCCACGATTCAGTATGCAGTCAGTTATTCTATAATTTCATCATTTCCTTTTATTACAATCTTATTTTCAAATTTATATCCATCTCCCATGCTTAATATCCTGCTTTTAATTCCACTGGTGGGAATCATCATTCTTTGGTTAATTCCCCAAGCTTCTTCATTGTATGTTTCCCGCATTCTTTCCATAATAACCATCAGCCTAGCTTTAGGGGTCAGTTTAGTATTACTCATTCAATTCAATCCCATGGATGACAGCCTACAATTTCTGGAAAACATTCCATGGCTGGCTCCCCTTGGATTAACGTATCGTCTAGGGGCAGACGGACTTTCCCTTCCCCTCATTGTATTGAATAACTTACTGACGGGACTTGCTCTATTCCGTAGTGATGAAGCCCACCACCGACCTCGGTTGTATTTTACCTTAATTTTATTCTTAAATGTTGGGGTGACGGGTGCTTTCAGTGCTCAAAACCTCCTGTTATTCTTTTTATTCTATGAACTAGAATTAATTCCCCTCTATTTATTAATTGCTATTTGGGGGGGGGCTCAGCGGGGATATGCAGCCACAAAGTTTTTAATCTACACCGCAGTATCGGGCATTTTATTGCTGGCAGCATTTCTTGGGGTGGCTTGGTTTAGTCAAAGCACTACGTTTGACTACCAATCCCTACAACACCATCATTTGCCCATAAATGTGCAATATCTGCTATTAATTGCCCTATTAATTGGATTCGGCATCAAAATGCCCCTAGTTCCTTTTCACACATGGCTTCCTGATGCCCACGTTGAAGCATCTACCCCCATTTCGGTTCTATTAGCGGGAGTTTTGTTAAAACTTGGCACCTATGGACTACTGCGATTTGGTCTGGGGCTATTCCCAGAGCCATGGTTGGCTTTATCACCCTTCTTAGCGGGTTGGGCGGTAGTCAGTGTGTTGTATGGAGCATTTACAGCGATCGCCCAAACTGACATGAAAAAAATGGTAGCCTTTAGTTCCATTGGTCACATGGGCTATATTTTATTGGCAGCTGCGGCAGCTACCCCTTTAAGTTTACTGGGAGCAGTATTTCAGATGGTTAGCCACGGGTTGATTTCAGCCATGTTGTTTTTTTTAGTTGGGGTAATTTACCAAAAAACAGGGACACGAGATATCCACTCCCTGAGAGGATTATTAAACCCGGAACGGGGGCTTCCCATCATTGGTAGTTTAATGATTTTAGGAGTGATGGCTAGTGCCGGTATTCCCGGCATGGTTGGGTTTATTTCCGAATTTCTAATTTTTCGGGGGAGTTTTCCTGTTTTCCCGGTACAAACCTTACTCGCAATGATTGGTACAGGGCTTACGGCAGTTTATTTTCTTCTCCTAGTCAATCAAACATTCTTTGGTCGTCTTACCAGCAACCTCAGTAATGTGCCCCAGGCACGCTGGTCAGAACGAACCCCCGGAATTATTTTAGCCATACTCATCGTGACCTTTGGATTACAGCCCGCTTGGCTAACGGGATGGATTGAATCTAGTACCACAGCCCTATCCCATGTTTTTCCAATTTCCACCACCACCCTCCATTCTTAACCTTCCTCTACCTTTTTACCATGTCCACCCTATCCCATTCAACTCACCGTCTTTCCCATTTACTCCACCGCTTAGAATCTGGGGGTGCCTTATTACCCGATTCCCCTGAAAACGTCACAGAAGTAGTTGGTATTCTTAAAAGTTATGGAGTGGTATTGGGTGAATACTGGCAGAACCTGATTTATATCTCAGAACATCAGTTTTTAGTATTATTCCCATTTTTTAAGTACTTCAATGGAAACGTATCTCCAGGGAAACTCATTCGCCATTGGTTCCATGACCGAATAAATTTCGAATTTTCTGAGTATTGTATGAAAGCGATGTTTTGGCATGGAGGGGGTGGACTGGATGCCTATTTAGATACCATAGAGTTTGAAACCTTGGCAAGGAGGGCGATTCAGGCGAAAATTAAGCACAATCCCCTAATCCAGGGTATTAACGCTATCTTTAGTGACTTTCTGCTAGAACAAGTTCGTCAGATGGCATACTATAGTGCTTTGGGACAGTTTTGGCGAGTCATGAGTCCTATGTTTTTAAATCTTTCAGACCGCTATGATCAGGGAGAAATCAAGACAATACCGGATGTGGTTCAACATATTCTTGACGGATTGGTAGCTGCCGCAACCCTACCCATCACCTATGGGGTTCACATTGGGGGTCAACCCTATGACATCATTCCTAGTTCCACAGGACTAACTTTCCTTGCCGATACAGCCGTTCCCTATGTGGAAGCAGTTTTCCTTCGTTCTTTTCCATTTATGGGAACCACCTCCTATAATGCCCAAGCTCGGCAAATTCCCATTGAACAAGAACGGTTCAATTATGGGGCTCTCTATGCTGACCCCCTACCCATCGGTGGTTCTGGAATCCCTCCTACCTTACTCATGCAGGATATGCGTCATTACTTGCCAGACTATATGGATACCATCTATGGGGATAACCCTAGGGGAAATACCGATCTGAGGGTGCGGTTGTGTGTGAGTTTCCAAAAGTCTATGTTCTGTGTCACGACGGCGGCAATCAAAGGTCTCATGCCTTATCCGCCAGATACATGTGAACCATCCCAACAAAAAGCAAACCGTAGGTATTTAGAAGGATGGTTGGATCGACTACAGGAATCACGGTTAATGGATATACAAGATTAAACTGGGGCGGAAGGATTCGAACCTCCGAATGGCGGGACCAAAACCCGCTGCCTTACCGCTTGGCGACGCCCCACTAATGAATAACATTCTACCATTTTAAGACTTTTAATTGTCAAGATCCATTTCCATATTTTCATTCATTTGTCTTTTGCCAGGAACCCCCGACTATGGATGGTATTAGGTTCATGAAGTCGGGGAACTGGTACCTTCACAACCCCCTGTGACTGTTCTGTTGGCGTTGTATCCTGGAAATAATGGACATTCCAGGGGTATACCTATGCAGACTATGGGTTAGATTGGGAATTCCGAATTGCCAGAACAAAAAAGATGATGACTAACGGAATACTGGCGATCAAAATTAAACGGGTGGGAGTGTCTCCTAACTGGGGATGCCCGGAGGTCAATTCAAATACTGAACCAACCGAGGCGATGGCGGCAATACAACAACTTGCTAGAAATAAGCCGCTTTTAGGGGTCATCATCATTATTAATTTTTAACTCTTAGAAACTGGTTTGACTGATTTAGCCGAAAACCCATGCTGACTCAACTGCTGTGCCATCACCAACGGGTTTTCTACCCGATCCACAAACATGACTCCATGGAGGTGATCCAATTCGTGTTGAATAACCCGCGCTAGTAATTCATTGTCTTCAATGGTATGCAACCGTCCATATTCATCCTTAAATGTGACTTGGATTGCCTGGGGGCGACGTACCTGCAGGAAAACTCCGGGGATACTTAGACATCCCTCCTCCATGATGGATAGATCCTGACTATACCCATGGATCTCCGGATTAATCATGATTAACGGAGCGGTGGCACCATCATCGGGATGGATGTCAACCACTACAATTTGTTTGTGAATGCCGACTTGCGGCGCTGCCAGCCCAATTCCATCTAAACTGTACATTGTTTGTAACATTTGACGAATTGTTTGACGAACTTCAGCATCAACCTTGTTCACTCGTTTAGCGGGCTGACGCAGGACGCGATCGCCCAAATAGTGAACCTGATAAGGGGGATGGTCTGACTTTTTCTTTTCGACAGGTGCAAGTTCAGTAGACATGGATTAATGGATTGATCAAGTGAATCAATGAAAAATTAATAAAGTGATCAAGGATTGAATCTGGATCATTCAGCGTTGACGAATACTTATAATTTTAGCGACAAATTATCGGGTTCATTCAGAATAATTCCACCACCTAGCACCCTATCGTCTTGGTAAAAGACAGCAGCTTGTCCGGGAGTCACTCCAAACTGGGGTTCATCAAAGATTAACCGAACATTTCCATCATTTTGGGGAATAAGGGTTGCGGGCACGGCAGGGGCTTGATACCTGACTTGAACTTGAGTCGCGAGGGGATTATCGGGAGGAGGAATGGAAAGCCAATTAACCCGATGAACCCCACATTGTTGAGATTGCCCAGAACTACGGGGTCCTACAACCACTTGATTGCGTCCAACATCTAGCCTTGTTACATACAGTGGTTCATGATGGGCAATTCCCAGCCCTTTTCGTTGTCCAATGGTATAGTATTGAATCCCTTCATGATGCCCTAGTATCTGACCCTGTTCATCAACAATAGTTCCAGGTTTTGGAGCCAGGTATTGATCCAAGAAAGAACGCATCGAACCACTAGATTCAACTAGGCAAAGGTCTTGACTTTCAGGTTTATTTGCAGTTCTCAGGTTGTAATGGATAGCAATTTCCCTGGTTACTGATTTGGTTAATTCTCCTAAGGGAAATAAAACATGGGCTAATACGTCTTGGCTGAGGTCATATAGAAAATAAGATTGATCCTTGCGCCTATCTACCGCCCGGAAAAGTTGATATCGACCACAGGATGGATCGAACTGAATCCGAGCATAATGACCCGTTGCAATACGGTGACAACCTAACTCAGATTGGGCGTACTGTAACATTGGCATAAATTTTACAGTTTTATTACATTGGGAACAGGGAAGGGGCGTAACCCCAGATCCATAGCCGGATACCAAGTAGTCTATAATCTCTGTCTGGAAAACATTCCGCATATCTACAATATGATGAATAATCCCTAATTCTTCACAGATGGCAGCAGCATCTATCATCCCATCAGAACAACATTGCCCCTTGCCCTTCATTAACCATAACGTGACTCCAATGACTTCATATCCTTGGTGGTGTAAAATGGCTGCCGCCGCAGAACTATCTACACCTCCGGAAAGACCAACCACAACTTTTCGCGAAGGGGTGGCTCCATTGCTAATAGTGGAAAAGGGAGAAGGGGTGGGTGACATGGCTGATGGGCTGAATAGTCAAGGATAGTTGGGTAGGACATTTTGATTAGTTGCTAGGAAAACCATCAAAGGTGTCTTTCAAGACTGTACGAGCAGCTAAATGATTTCGGGTTGAGGTCAAAATTTCAACTTCTCGCTCTAAACGAGATTGGGTATTCTGCATTTCTAATAAGGTTTGCTGTTCAGTGGCAACACCATACAAGTTGCCGGCTACCCAATAGGATAATTCCAATGGAGTTGTGGGAATGGTGTCTGGAAGTTCCATTGGTTGTCCGGTTAATTTGGCAGATAAGTGAACCACATCTTTTAATAATTGATCAACTTCCTTGACCAACCCCCGCATATCAACATCAGTTGGCTCATCCTCTATCCACTCAACTAATCCAATCCGATAGGGTTTTTCCCGTACATAGTCCAAAACACGAAATCGTTGTTGCCCTAAGGTTAGAATCTTCATCCGATCATCGGGTAAACGTTGATATTGAAGGATTTCAGCACAACAACCAATAGAAACTGGGGAATTTTGATTAGGATCCCACATGAGGACACCAAAACGGCGATCGCTCTCCAGTATTGTGTTCATCATAATCCGATAGCGGAACTCAAATACATGGAGTGGTAGGGGTCGTCCAGGGAAGAGAACCACTTCTGGTAAGGGGAAAAGGGGTAATTCGCGGACCGCTATAGAGGAAGATGATGCCATTGGTAAATAAAAGATAGACATCCAAATACATTAATTTTATACTAACTTATTTAACCAGTCACCGTCATCCTTATGGAGTCAATACCCCTCAATTTGATATTCCCACATCTAAGAGAGATGGAAAGTGATGGAGAGGTGATGAATAGTGCAGGAATCCCCTACGCCCCCTGTAAAGGTTCTGTTAAAAATCCAGCACTGAGTTATCAGTCTAAAACAGATAACGGTGAAGACTCTTTGCCAGGAAGTACAGCTTTTTTAGTAATTATAATTGGTTATAGAACAATGGAAAGATCACTACTTGGTCTTTTGCCTTCAATAAGGGAGTTGTCACAGGTCTTGTTATTAATTCCCGCTATAATGGCAACTATCAACTGGATGCAGCAAACAACGATGCCTTCTTTGGTCATGAAATGGGTCTCACCCTCAGCCCCCAGCGGAATTCAGGAGATTTAATTCATCAGGAGTATTAATATTAGCAACGGCTTTGACATCTGGCGGATCAATTAACTGCCCTCCAGCCATTTGTACTATCTTCACCGGACAATGGATTTTAGCTACTTTAGCCCGTTGGAAAAACGGTCGTATCTTAGGCGTATAAAGACCGCAAAGAGCTTCAGGAAATCCATATTCGGGATTACGAAAACAAGTGGCGATCGCGGATGAATGGGCTTGATCCAAAAGCCGTTCAATCAGGGAAGCTTGGACATGAACTAAATCACAGGCCAGGATCAACCACTTAACCTTGGGATAGGTTTCCAACGCGGTCAAGATGCCAGAAAAAGGTCCCACACTATCCTCCCCATCTACCAAGGTAGGTAGGGTTTCTAACACTGTACCCTGCCATTGTCCTAGTCGAGCAGACAGAAAAACCTGGTCACAATAGGGCATGAGTAGTTTATGGAGAAATTGGGCATGGGGGAGTCCGTGGTAATCAATCAAAGCCTTATCCTGACCCATACGTTGACTGTTACCACCGGTTAAAACCAAACCATAGATGGGTTCAACCCACATATTGGACTGACCACCAGTTTTTTTTAATAATCGGGTTTGGGAAATGATAATCTCCGGTGAAACCGATTTACACATATCATAAATAGTCAACGCCGCCACCGATACCCCGCAGAGAGCCTCCATCTCAACCCCAGTTTTATAGGTTGTTTTCACTTCACATTGAAGGGTAATGACTAAATGAACATCATCAATGTGGGTATGGAATTGACAAGCTTCTATGGGTAAACCATGACACAGGGGAATGAGATCAGATGTTTTTTTCACCGCCATGGTGCCAGCCAGAATAGCGGTTTGTAAAACCGCACCCTTCTTCAATAAAAAATCATCCCCTTGAATGTAATCACGGAGAGCATTAGGGAGTTGAATGGTGGTTTCAGCCAATGCCACCCGTTGGGAATCAGTTTTGTGGCTAATATCCACCATTGCTGGTCGTTGGTGTTGGTCTACATGGGACAGAGGGGATCCAGCCATTATGATACCGAACTAGGGATTAATTTAGATTATCTCGGAGTAAGGGCAGGACGGAGGGAAGGAGTGGCAGAAGGAGTTGGTTGAGAAGATAATTTTAATTCTTCCACTGCTCCTGGTTCACCCATTGGTTTTGGAACGCTACCATTCACCGAGACTAAGACAGCACCCGCATTACCAGAGCGTAACAAAATTTCCCGATTCGCCTTCCAATTACGTTGAGTACCTTCAGGCAGAATGCCTTCAAAGGCAAATTTATTGTCCACTTCCACTGAAATCCAAGCCTGTCCCTTAAAGGTTAGGTTAACTTGGATGGGCTGACCTGAGAGGTTTAGGGTAGGGGAAGGACTGGGAGTAACCACTGGGGAAGGACTCAGGGAGGCAACTGGGGAAAGACTAGGAGTAACGGATGGTGAGGGACTGGGAGTAACCACTGGGGAAGGACTCAGGGAAACAACTAGGGAAGGACTAGGAGTAACGGATGGTGAGGGACTGGGAGTAACCACTGGGGAAGGACTCAGGGAGGCAACTGGAGATGTAGACTGTTGTAAAAAATAAGAAAGAGCACTAATTGCCAATGTAATTACAGCGGCGTACAGCCAATAAAGGTGCAGGGGACGGAGTTGAGCCACTGGTGTATCATTCCACACAATACTTGGCTCTAGTGTTGGTTCAACAGGAAACTCATCGGCTAGTTTTGTGCCATCAAATCCTAAAGCTGATGCGTATCGGCTAATAAATCCCCGAATGTAAATTGACTCGGGCAGTTGGGATAAGTCACCTAATTCGATTGCCTTTAGAGTTTTAGTCTGCATCATCGTTTTTGAGGCAACCTGTTCCAAGGTTAAAAGCTGTTCCAAACGACTTTCACTTAGACGTGAACCGATTTCAGATAATTTTTCTGCTTGCAATTTTTTTAAATCAGTGTTTCCCATATAACCAGTCCTAAAAAACTTAATCTAACTTAGAGAGGGGGTTCTAAGAATTGAAGTTGTTCAACTTCTTCTTTTTTCAAGAACCGATAATGACCAACTGGCAATTCACCGAGTTCTAAAAAACCAATGGACTGTCGATGTAATGAAATAACTGGATGTCCTAATAATTTAGCGACTCGACGAATTTGCCGATTCCGCCCTTCCGTTAGTACAACCTTTAAACAGGCTCGATCATTTGTTGTCCTTATCACTGTTATTTGAGCCGGCAAGGTTATTTGGTTATCTAGGATTACTCCTGTTTGCCATTGTTTTAGTATACTTAAACTAGGTTTACCCTGAATCCATACCTCATAAGTTTTTGAAATATGATAACATGGATGGGTTAAACAATAAGTAAATGAACCATCATTAGTTAATAATAATGCTCCAGTGGAATTAGTGTCTAACCGACCAACTGGATGGAGCCCTAGGGAACGGTTTTCTCCTTTTACTAAATCCAATACAGTCGGTCGCCCCCAGGGATCAAAACAGGTTGATATGACACCTAAGGGTTTATGAAGTAAAAGATAAGTCAGAATGGGTAGTTCATAGGCTGTAAGAGGTTTTCCATCAATGATGATGTGATCCAAATCTGGATTTGCTTGCTGACCAAAGCGGGCAACTTGACCATTTACCAAAACTTTTCCTTCACTTATTAACAATTCCGCCCTTCGACGAGATGCAATACCTCTTTGGGAAAGAATTTTTTGGATACGCACGATCATGTCCTACAGTGATAAAACGATACATTCCGAATATGACTTTCAGGTGTCAATCTGTTTTTTTATGACTAACTCTTAAATCAAAGGATTGAGGAATGGGGGTTAGGGTTGATTAAACCCAATTTTTCCTATCTTCTGGCTTGGAACCCCCATTAAAATGGTAAACGGATGAATTGATAACAACATCAGAGCGGTTGGCAAATCTGGATTTCTGTCTGACCCACCTATAGATTAAGCGGGAGGAACTCGGGAGAAACTCATGATTTCTTTAAGTTCTTTAAACTTTTGTTTTCATCATCTCAAGCATTTTCAGTGACTAGGGTAAACTAGGCTTTAACTGGAGGGTCGAGTCATTTACTCGTTGCTTTCCATCCCCAGTCGCCCATGTTATAAAATCTAGCACTAGTTCGGAGTCATCATTATAATGTCCCATTCAGTCAAAATTTATGATACGTGTATCGGATGTACCCAATGCGTTCGGGCTTGCCCTCTAGACGTACTGGAAATGGTTCCCTGGGATGGTTGTAAGGCTGGTCAAATTGCATCTTCTCCCCGCACGGAAGATTGTGTCGGTTGCAAAAGATGTGAGACTGCGTGTCCTACTGACTTTCTCAGCATTCGAGTATACTTGGGAGCTGAAACAACCCGCAGTATGGGTTTAGCCTATTAACGTTTCCCCATCTCCCATTGTTTTGCTGCTCAGTCATTGATAACCTATCCCTCAAAGAACGTTGTACCACTCATCTTTCGTTGCTCCTTGGTGGTTTCTTCAAATACTTAACCAAGCTTCTTACGACATAGAGTAGGCTCATGTTCTTTGAGGAGCATCCCCTTATGTGGTTTTTCATATCGGGTTATGGAGCATTCCATCAATGGGGGGATGCATCCGTTGAACGTTCACCCGAGGAGAAGGAATTTTCAGTTCCAGTTTCAGGCTGAGAAATTCCAGCAGACAGGGCAGGTTTTTCTTCTCTTTCTAACGTAGCTTTCATGGGCTCTGTCATTACTGTTTCCAATTGTTCAGCTTCCCGTTTGAATTCACTCTCAAATTCCTTCGTTGCATCTTGAAAGCCACGAATAGCCTTGCCCACACTCCGACCAATTTCTGGAAGCTTTTTAGGACCAAAAATTAAAAGCGCCAAAATGCCAATTACTACCATTTCGGGCAATCCAATTCCAAAGATATTCATAGTCTTACGAAATAGTTTTACAAATTGTGTGACAAGGATAAACTGATAAGCGGTAAAATTTAGGAGATTCAGACTTGGGCTAGATCAAGGTATCAATCAAGGCTATAAATAACCGGGTTACGGTGGAAGGATAAAGCAAGGAATTGGCTTGATCCAACGTCAGACATGGGGATTATATCTATATCTGGGTATAGTGTACCACGGCTATCGACACGGATATAATGACCACTGCCAAAGAACATTTCAAGGACTTTCAACTTTTTTGTAAAGTGTTCCCTACCTAATCGCAGTTGAGAGCCACCATGCTTTAGCCGGAGGGTGAAACCAGGGTAGAGCCTTTAGCCTCCTGTGTTGGTTCGGATTTTCTTTTTGAGACCCCGAATCAATTCGCGGATACCTTCCCTTTGCTGTTGAGTCTCCTGTTCGCAGTATTGGTCTAAAATCGCATTCTCTTACACCGAAACCTTAATATTTATCTGGATTTTATCTGCCATAACGTATACCCATCACTCCGTTACCTCCTCTCCCATCAGTACTATAACTTGCACTTCAAGGTGATGGGGTGATAGAAACCCTCCAGAGAACACATAGCGGATGAACCAATCCATCAACAGCGACAGGATTAATCAAACCCTTCTTGGTGATTAAACCGGTTGTGGCGAGACCATCTTATTTAGTTATTGAAATCTTGGCAGTAAAAAAACGTGTGGGGTAGGCAAACCTATAAAGGGCTTTCGGATAGGTGTGGGTACTCTGATATGCTCAATTTGGTTGTTTAGGTTAGAATAATTTTACAAATTGAAATATTGTGTAATTCACCTACGCATTAAATCTTTTGCCGTAATAGGAAATACCAGAACAGGGATAGTTAAGTTCTTGTGTGGCTGTAAAAAGGATTTTGGACGAATGAACAGGAGTTGCTCTGGTCAATTTCCAAACCAAACAAAATCATAATCATCAATCGTGAGGAGAATTTTTTAAAATGACAGTTGCTTACCCCCGTAAGTTTCGCAATGCCCTTAGCGCTCGGGATATTTTAGTCCAGGTTGTCCGCGATCCCGATCTCCATTTCATCACCCTCAACCGTTATCGCTATAGTGAGCAGCGTAGTTGTAAGGATTTAACTAATTTAATTGAATATTTCAATGGCAAGCCTCCTGAATTAATGAAGGATCTCTCCCATCATGTGAGTGACGAAGCCCGTCACGCAGCTTGGCTAACCGATCTATTGTTTGAATTAGGAGCTGACATCGGTCGTCCACCAGGGCAATCCTACATTGAAGAGTTCGATCGCTTATTAGATGGGGATACCTATGCTTCCGATACGGCAGCAGATGATCAATTGATTGGAGCTCTAGTTGCCATCAACGTCACTGAAAAGCGGGGTTGTGAATATTTTTCTGCCCATATTCATGCCCTTAAGCAAGCCCCGGAAACACTGGAGACCATTAAAATCCGCGAAACAATTGAACGTATTTTGCCTGAGGAGACCGCCCATGTGCGGTGGGGTACACGCTGGTTGGCACAATTAGCCAACAAAAGTCCACTTCATCGTCAAAAAGTACAAAAGGCGAAGGAAAAGTATACTGCTATAGAGCAGGCGGCTTTTGAATCGGGCATGGATATCACGTTGGGAGCGGAGCTACGCCGAGTGGAAAGGTTGTTGTCTGTGGCTAACACCCTACCCGTCTGGCAGCGCCCAAAATATCTCATGGAGCGGCTACCTGAAACATTGTTGGCTCCAGAAGTGCAGCTCACTCGAATTTCTGCTGCTCAACGGGCATGGAGCAGGGATCCACAGGCATTTATGGATAAATTTATCCCCATGTTCCTCAATGGACTTAGTCAATCACCCCCTAGTCGTTCTAGTCAGTAGGGAAAATGTGTCATTTTAAAGGGGTGGGGGAACTTGCTTTTCTATCCCTAATTTTTGGAGATACTTTAATTCTGAAAAAATTATATCCCTGTTTTTCTCATATGGAGAGAAGAACAGGGATCCAGAGTGGTTCTAACCTTATTATATTTTAGCTCCCCGATAACGCATTTGCCTTTTTAAGGTATGGCTTCTTGCAAACTTTGGAATATCACTTCGATGTCCCATCACAATTACCGTATCCCCCGCTGCTAACCGAACCCCTTGATCAGGATGGGTGACGGTTTGTCCATCTGCCCGCACTAAAGCCACCACAATAAAAGTACCCTGTCCCCCCACTTCCACATCACCAATGCTTTGATCCACCAATGTTGAGGTGGGAGGGATAGTCAGTTCATCTACTTGTACATCGATGTGAGCCAATAGTTCGTTAAGGGTACTGCGCCCATCATCTTGGGTGATAAAGTCAAGGGCGGCAGGATGGGTAATCAAGTGGGCCATTCTCAATGCACCAATGGCAGCTGGTAAGACTACATGGTTAGCACCAGCCTGAATCAACTTTTTTTCACTAGATGGCAGTTCTCCCCGTGCCAAAATCATCAAGTTAGGGTTAAGCCCTCGAGCCGTCAGGGTGATAAATACATTTAAGGCATCATCGGGTAAAGTAGTAGCCAACCCCTTAGCCCGATCAATTCCGGCGACTTGTAAAGTTGCTTCATCCGTTGCATCTCCTTTTACAACTAAATAATCTAGTTTTTGGGCTCGGGCAATCCGTTCCGGAGCATTATCAATTAACACAAATGGTTGATTGCTATCAGCCAGTTTCCGTGCGAGGGTCTGACCGATACGTCCAAATCCACAAATAATAATATGATGTTGTAAAACCTCAATGGTGCGATTCATGCGTCGAACTCCCAATGCTTTGTTGATTTCTCCTTCAGTGACTACTTGTACAAATCCCCCCAAGATGTAGGCTAATGAAGTACAACCTGCAACGATCACCAGCATGGTGAATATTTGTAAAAGAGGGGTCTGGACTGGTCTTACTTCCCCATAGCCTACGCCAAAAATAGTAATAATTGCCATATAAAGGGCATCTAAGGGCGACCAACCCGCCATTACATAGCCGGTTACCGCTATCAAAATGGTAAATAAAAAACAAATAACTCCCGTGGTGATATGGTGAAATGACTTTCTCATTTTGGTTGAGCGGGAAATGGTTCTGTTATGTACTTTTATCGATGCATCTACCTCGTCCACAAGCCAAGAGGATACCTTATACTTTATAGCCCTTCCAAACCCTAGGGAGATAATGCACAGTCAAGCTATCAATAAATTAAAGTGCATTTTTATCTAATCCATTCTAGGTTCTTCAATTTACCATCGTTTTGAAGGATGGTATCATAATCACACGGAACAAAAAGGATATATTTCTTAAATTTATTTCATCAAAGCAGTTAATTCTCCCTGTACCATGAAAGAAACTATACTGATCAATCAGGCGGTGAAGCCTTGCTGAAATTAAAAACATCATTCCAACGGTTCATTTGGTTAGTAATGATAACCACTGCTGGGGTTATGGGATTAAGTTTGTGGATGGTTTTAAGACAGCAGATAGCAAATTCCGATGTTGCCAAAGCAACTACCCTACCCTCCAACTCCATTCAATCTAATGCTTCATCCCGAAATGTTACAGCCTTGGGTCGCTTACAACCCGAAGGGGAAGATTTAATTCAAGTTGCCACTCCTTCTAGCACTCAAATGAGTGGACAGTTGGTAATTCAAGAGTTACGAGTCAAGGAAGGTTCAAAGGTTAGCCAAGGAGATGTTTTAGCGATATTAGATAATCAAGGGAGTTTATCCGCATCACTAGTTGAAGCACAAGCAAGCTGGGAGAATGCCATCGCCCAACTTGAACAGGTAAAGTCGGGTGCAAAGCTGGGTGAGGTTGAAGCTGCCCGTGCTAATGTAGCCCGAATTGAAGCAGAATTGAGAATTGTTCGTCGAGACTATCAACGCCATACCCAATTACAAAAGGAAGGTGCTATTTCCGTCGCCGATTTAGATGCTCGATGGATGACATTGAAGACTACGGAACAACAGTTGGAGCAAGCACGCCAAACCTTGAATAGCATCAAAGAAGTACGACCCACTGATGTACGACAGGCTCAAGCTCAGGTCGCCATCGCCCAAGCTACACTTCAACGCGCTAAATTGGATTTGGATCGGTCTTATGTCCGCGCTCCTATTTCTGGACAAGTAATTCAAATCCACACCTTACCCGGAGAAAAAGTAGGAGATAAGGGAATCCTGGAACTGGGGAATACTGACACCATGTATGTTGTCGCTGAAGTCTATGAAACAGACATTCGTTTAGTCAAGGTGGGTCAACAGGCTATTATTACCAGTCCTGTCTTTGAGGGAGAAGTGACAGGTCAAGTAGAACAAATCGGACTAACCATCAAACGGAATGAGGTTTTTAATACAGACCCTCAAGCTGATACCGATACCCGGATTGTAGAAGTTAAAATTCGATTAAACGAAAGCAACCGGGTGGCTAGATTCACTAATTTACAGGTATATGTAACGATTCGACAGTAGTCAAATGATGCTTCGAAACTAGTCAACACAGATGTTTAGAGTGGGGAGCGGTTCTAGGAGAGACCTTGTCAAGGGGATTTGTTTTTCTAATTGTGATTGATACTTCCAGATGGTACTATAATATCGGATTTGGTTTAGGGTTACCTTTTCTGTCGGAGGCGGGAGAAGTGGAGGTAAAGCGCTCTCTTCATCAGTACTTTTATTCTAAAAGGTGATCACTAATACCCTAGATCACCGAAAAATTAGGTCTAAAGCCTCATCGTATTAGAGCGGCTTTTTATTTGGGTTTATTACAGCATTTTATCTGTAGCTAATTTAGATAACAGATTCCATACTCTAGGAATGATAGTTAATTTGAGTTCGGGATAAGCCAAGGGCTTCAATCGTTAAAAACCTGCTTCCCGTTCCGACTGTCCTAATACTGTCCGTTATGGGCAGACAGCAACCCTTCAATGGCACTCACTATCAAGGTAGTCATTTAACTGAATCCCCCGAATGGAGCAGTCTAGCAACTGCATCGGGTGGAGTACAGGTATTTGCTTTCCTTGCAACTGGAGATGGAGGGTAATTTGGGTGTAACAACCGATATTGGCTGAGGCGATAACCTGGGCATTGGTTCGTAAAAGATTTGTGACTTTCTGTTGCCCTAATTCGCTAGCAATTTCTGGCTGTAAAATATTATAAATACCAGCACTTCCACAGCATAGCGCCCCATCTATGGGTTCCCGCAACTCTACCCCCGGAATATATCGTAATAATTGCCGGGGTTGTACTGTAATTTTTTGCCCATGGATCATGTGACACGCATCCTGGTAAACAACAGCCACAGGTTGAGAGTGGATAGGGGTGAGGGGGGCAGTCAGCTCTACTTGAGCTAAAAATTCTTGCACATCCTTTACCATTGCCCCTAATTCCGTTGCCTGCTGCCCATAATGGGGGTCATCTTGTAGGATCTTACTATACTCCTTCAAGGTATGACCACAGCCAGAAGCATTAATAATAATGGCATCAAGTTCAATATCCCTGAAACAATCAATCATCTGGCGGGCAAGAGACTGACATTGTTCTTCCTGCCCTTGGTGATGGGCTAGGGCACCACAACATCCCTGGGTAGGAGGAATGACCACCTCACACCCATTAGCTGTTAAAACCCGAACAGTGGCTGCATTCACTGCCGGATTGAATACCCGTTGCACACAGCCTAAAATCATCCCTACTCGATAACGTTTTTTTCCAATGGCTGGGATGATTGCAGACCAACTATCTTGGAAAGCTTGGGCTGGGATGGGGGGCAATAAAGCTTCCATCGCTGCCAGTTGGGGGGCGAGTCGGGGCAAAATCTGGAGGGATCGAATGAGGGATTGTAATCCGGATTTTTGATAGAACCCCAGGGGACGCAGCAACCAACGTAAACGCTGAGGGTAGGGGAAGATAGAAAAAATCAACTGTCGGAGTAATTGTTGAGGAACAGAACGTTGATGATTTCGTTCAATTTGGGGGCGGGTTGCACCGATTAGGCGATCGTACTGTACGCCGGAAGGACAGGTGGTGACACATGCCAGACAACCAAGGCATGAATCAAAGTGTTCAACGACTTCAGGAGACAAGCCTGCTTCCCCTCCATGAATGGCATCCATCAAATAAATACGCCCCCTGGGAGAGTCAGTTTCCTTGCCAATGACCCGATAACTAGGGCAGGTAGACAAACAAAAACCACAATGAACACAGGCATCCAGCAAGTGGGGATCAGGGGGATGGTTCACATCGAACGGGACTAGAGGGGAGGGAGGAGGCATCATCATGGCAGTAAGATAAATGTTAGAGGTCTCCGAGAAACCGTTGGGGGCTTAGAAGTTGCAGAGGGTCAAATTGTTGTTTGAGGGATTGCTGAATGGTGAGGGCATTACCCATATATCCCCACACATCCATTTTTTGTTTCAGACGAATCGGGGCATCTAAAATGGTCAGGAACCCCTTGAATTGATGGCAATAGGTTCTAACTGCCAGCAGTTTATTCACCAGTTGGTCTATTGTTGCCGGTGTTAGTGAACCGGGGTAGTTAAACCGTAACCTTCCCAGTCCGCTGCCCATATGGATTTGACCAAACCAAGGAATAGCCAGAATGGTATCTAGTTGGGTGAATAGGGTTACCGCCTCCGTTGAGCGAATTCCCAGTTTGCACAGGATGGAGACATGATCAGAATTTATGGGCTCCCGAATCCATTTGGATGATGAAGAAGGATCGATGACATTGGATAGGGCTTCAACCCCATCGCCATCCATCTGTCTTTTTAATCCATGCCATAGGGAATCATAAAGGGTTCTATCTCCAATGATTTGAGTGCATAGACCTACGGATTCCCCCATGGTTGTCAGGCGATCGCCCTGCCATTGCACACTATCGGTTAAACTTTCGAAGGTGACCACCAACCCCATGCCATGTCCCAATTTCAAGTCATTGACACACTGTGGTGATAACAGATCAATTGTTGTGGGAGTTAGGGTAGAAGCCAGTAAAGCTGTAGCAGTTTTGGCGATCGCAGTTGCCTCTCCAACCCCGATCCATGCCCTAAATGCTTCAGCTTGGGGATAAACCCGTAAAGTCACCTGGGAGATCACCCCCAAAGTGCCAAAGGAACCTGTAAATAACTTCATCAAGTCATAACCAGCAACATTTTTAACCACTCTTCCACCACATTTGACCATTTCGCCATCACACCGCACTATGGACAAACCCAACACCCGATCCCGCACCCCTCCAAATCGGTGTCGTAGGGAACCCGTATCGGCAGTGGCCAGTATGCCTCCTAATGTGGCTGTATGGGCAAAATTAGGATCGATGGCAAGATGTTGCCTGGATTGGTTGAGCTGGGATTGGGCAATAGCAAAAGGCATTCCAGCTTCAGCAGTAAAGGTTAGATCACCAACGGCATGTTCAACTAATTGAGTCAGGCGAGCGGTACTAACCACAATTTCAACTCCACTAACCACCCCCCCCCAATGTAATTTTGAACCAAGCCCACAGGGTAAAACCCGCCAACCATGGCGATGGGCACAGGTCATTATTGCTGCCAATTGTGACTGGGTGCGGGGGTAGACCATTACGGGTGGAGTGGGTAATGAAACCAACGAACGACCGAGAATTGCCTGCCAACGTTGATTCAATTCGTCCCAAGTTTCCACCCCATCTACCCCGACAATGGATCGCAAGACTGGAATGATTGCAATCATTAGTTTGTGTTTCTAAAATTATGGATTATGATACCGTCTTCACTTCCTGCTCCACCTTGACATTTTCCCCAATCTACAAGCGTTAAAATTGCCAGTGTGAGGGCACCAAGGACTGCCGACGGGTAGACGGACTTGAGAGTATCCTAATTTTGCACGTTTCCCCTTATCCCTAAATTCCTTCTCCCAAAAAGGGAAAAGGGGGAACCGGATTCAAAGTCCCTCTCCCGATCTGGGTAAGAAATTTAGGGTGAGGGCTGCAAAATTAGGATACATTTGATGGACATCGCCAAATGCCCTAGGCTGAGGACTTGCAGTAGTTCGCACGCCTATTAAAACCCAACTACCCATCCCCTGACTTAAGTTTACCAATCTTGTGCCCTAAAGGGCAGGACTTGAAACCCACTATTATTGGTCACGATATTTTCTATAAGTTTTATCTATCTTGATGATTATATTTATTCTATCTATGTCCATCAGATCATGGTTCATTCATAATTTTAGATCCCATTTCGGGTTAAATCCTTGTAGGAATCAAGTATGATGGTTGTAAGTTTAATTTTTGTAAACAAGTCAATCACTTAATTAATTTTTCACCGCAATTTGAATTTTTATTAAGTGCTGTCTTTAATTGATTGGATCTGGAGTGTACTGTGACTATTTATATAGGGAATCTTTCCTTTCAAGCTACCGAGGACGATCTCCGAGAAGTTTTCGCTGAATATGGTACGGTCAGTAGGGTTGCCCTTCCCATTGATCGGGAAAGTGGCAAAAAACGAGGGTTCGCCTTTGTGGAAATGGAAACTGAAGATGCGGAAGATGCTGCGATCGCCGACCTCAATGGTGCCCAATGGCTGGGACGGGAACTAAAAGTGAACAAAGCCAAGCCCAAAGATGGCGGCAATGAGGGAGGAAAGGGAAATCTAAACCGTTCTGCCTAGGTAAGGAAATCTGGATTACCAAGACTATCAATGTATGGATGTTTCCCCATCTTCTGTTGGGGAAACAACTCTTCCCAACATGAGTAAATTACCAGAACGTTTCAAAATTGTCAGTTCATCTCGGTGGGCAGTGACTGTTACCAATTGGTGTATCTCTCCATTGGGGATGTTTACAGCATCTATTTGTAGCTGCACCTGTTCATCACGTTCTGCTTGTTTCCAATAAAACAAACCAGCAACTGGAGACAAGGCTATTAGTCCTACCCATAAATAGGCTAGGTGGGGAATGGATATGGATAATATTAGGGAAAGGCACGAAATCCCAACGGCTGCTAAAAAAGTAAGAAAAATTGCCATAAACCAACTAGCTCTGACTCTTCCATTAAAAGTTATTTTTGATTGAGTAGAATTTGTGGTAACAACCTGGTAAGATCGTTGCTCAAAATAATTTTTAATTAAAGAGAATAATTCTTCATTAGACTGATGAGAGATAAATTTAGCCACTTCAGTGCGGTCTTTAACTGCAGCACGGATAAAAAAAAGTAAACCAATGGCAAGTAAAAGTGTGAGAAAAAAAGTCGAGGGGATGACGGGGATGCCCATAAAAAAGTATTAATACCTATTGTTGCTTACTTTTAGTATACCTATAGTCACACCATCATCCTAATACTTTATGAACAATCCGATTCACCAAAACAAGTCATAAAAATCAAGGAATGGGGACATATCTCATGAATCTATAAAGTAGAATTGTAATCATCTCACTGTTGTAACCTTACTTTCCATTCCTAACTTCTCCTCCCCTTTGATGGGAAAAGGTTAGTCAAGTATCTTTCAAGCAAAATTGGAAAATCGAACCCGTTTGCATTGACTGACACTAATCTATTTAATTTACGAAGTGAACCTAGGGTATGAAGCCTAAACTGTCTAGCATTTTGAGGGTAACTCTTTTCCGAAAAATCGCCAACTTATTTGGCTCAATTTTCTTTCAGTCAATGGCAAAGCGGCGTTTACATTTCATCCCTGGATTTTCCTTGATTACTATTCCCCTAGGGGCTGGTTTATCAACACTACTATTAGTGGTGACTATTCATTACTTAAACCCAGACACGAGTTCACCTTATGGACCCTCCAAATTCCATGAAATTATTAGTTTGGAGAATGATTCCACTAAAGTTGCCCAGTCAGTGGATGACCGTAAGTCTGGATTATTCTTAACTAATATAATTCGGGATGAAGAACTGCCAGGTAAACCAAACTCCAAGTCACAAACCCCATTAGATCCAAATCCCCAAGACCAGTCGTCTCCCCCGCCATTAACTCCCGTTCCCACTTCCCCACAAACTCCTCAGTGGACTGAAAAGTTATTGAATCACCATCCCAAAGAAGTGATGGCACCTGCACACCCAACTAATTTCGGCGATCGCCTAGCAACTGATATTCAAGGTAAGCCTGTCAACAATCAACCTATCGTCGTTCTTCATGAAACGGTTGGTTCAGCCCAATCAGCCATCAATTTTTTCCAGACTCCCCACCCAAATGACGATATGCAAGCAAGTTATCACGCTATCGTCTCCTTAAGTGGTACTATTTTCTACACTGTTCCCCCTGAAAAACGAGCCTTTGGGGCTGGAAATTCTGCATTTCGCTCTAAAAATGGGCTAGAAACAGTACAAACTAATCCTAAAATTTCACCCTCAGTGAATAACTTTGCCTATCACATTTCCTTAGAAACCCCCCTATCAGGGAGAAATAACAATAACACCAACCATAGTGGATATACCCAATCCCAATATCTTTCCTTAGCTTGGTTAATTGTCCAGACCCAGATACCCCTTGACCGTATTACCACCCATAAAGCCGTGGATCAATCTGCTAGTCGAATGGATCCCCGAAGTTTTAGTTTCAAACGATTAATGAACTTATTACAAGCGACTTAATTCAATATGGCATTCCCCCATCCAGCCCAACCCCTGTTTTATCCCACCCAACATATCCCTTCTCGTCAGCGTTCCAAGGGTAACTCTTCTTTTCGCCGCAGATTCAATAATTTCCAAAAACAGGTTTTCCTAGAGACTGTCATTAAACTAATCATTAGCAGCATTGGTTTATGCTTGACTCTTTCCGCCTTGAGTATAATTTTGTCCTATTATCAACGTCAACAGAATCGTTTACAACAGGTTGAAACTGAACTGAAGGCAACAGAGGAAAAGATGGATACATTACAGGAAAACTTTCAACAATACTTTGATCCCCAACAAGCTCGTACCATCATGCAGGAGCAAACCTATTGGGCTGATCCAAGCCAACTACGGATAGTCTGGTTGCCCTCAACTCCATCAAAAACTGATTTCAAGCCGAACACTGCCATAGAAATTAAAAAACCTTGAGAATGAATCTACTGCAACCTGCTAGGGTAAGTATTTTAGGCACTGGTCAATGGGGAAGGGCTTTAGCTTCTTTAGCCGATCATAATGGACATCACCTATCAAGTTGGTCGCGACAAAATGGGGTAATTTTGAATCACGTCGTTGCCACCACCGATGTCATTGTATCAGCGGTTTCGATGGCTGGAGTGAGAATGGTTGCCCAACACATTAGCCAGATGAATATTCCCAACCATTGCATTATTGTGACTGCTACCAAAGGATTAGAGGTCTGTCCTCATGGAAATACTGTTTGTACTCCTTCCCAGATTTGGCAAGAAACAATTGTTCATCATCCAGTAGTTGTCTTATCAGGACCTAATCTATCTAAAGAAATACAACTGGGGTTACCAGCCGCCACGGTGGTGGCCAGTTCCAATCTTGTCGCCGCTGAAACCATTCAATCCCTATTTAACTCTCCTATTTTCCGGGTTTATACCAATGCCGATAATTTAGGGGTGGAGTTGGGCGGTACCCTTAAAAATGTCATTGCTATTGCTGCTGGGGTATGTGACGGGCTAAATTTGGGTACGAATGCTAAAGCAGCCCTAGTGACTCGAGGGCTCACCGAGATTATTCGGATTGGTCAGCTTTTAGGTGCCCAACCCGATACCTTTTACGGTTTATCAGGGTTAGGAGATCTACTGGCTACCTGTAATAGTCCGTTAAGCCGCAACTATCAGGTGGGTTATGGACTGGGACAAGGAGAATCTTTGACGGACATTTTGACAAAAATTGAAGGAACGGCTGAGGGGGTTAATACCACTAAGGTTTTAATGACCTTAGCCCATCAACACCACATATACTTGCCGATCGTTCAGCAGGTTTACGCCCTGTTGACGGGGCGATTGACCCCTAGACAGGCTCTGGAATCACTGATGATGAGAGATGCTAAGCCTGAGTAGTTTCAAAATGGGTCTATCCGCTTTCGGCAAAGTGCGATCGTCCTATTTAAATCAAACCAGTTCCATAAAATTCTTGATTTTCAGGAACATTTAAACCGTAATTTTAATCTTAATGGTGGAAGAAGTTAATAATACCTCCACGATTAAGAGGTCAATTTCCTTCTTCAATGGGGATAATTACTGCAATTTGTAAGATTGAGGGCTTTGTACAACTGGTTCTAGCTTTCCTTTTATATGAATGGAGTTGCTGCTTGAACCTAACTGGATGCAACGGAATTAAATTGACTTAGGGTCTTTTTGTTGGTGATATTCTTGAGCCTATGGAATACATTTATGTCAGCTCCTTCACTTAATTTAGATAGTAATCATTGCTTCGATGACCGTGAGACCTCTGAAACAATGACCGTTGCCATTGCCCCTAACCATGCCATCAATTCCGGTTCCACAGATATAATCCGCCTCTACCTAAAAGAAATCGGACAAGTTCATTTATTAGACGGAAAGGAAGAGATTTCAGAAGCTGAAAAAATTCAGCGTTACATGGCATTATTAGATCATCAAAATCAATTGACCAATCAATCTAACCCTGAAATTCAACACTATCTAAAGTTAATCCACCGCTATCAACAACTCTTAATTAATTTCGGTCGTCGCCCTTCGTTACAAGAATGGGCTCAGGGGACAGGGATGGAGCCGGGGGAATTAAAGATTATTACCGCCGCTGGGGAGCAATGTTGGGCTGAAGTTTCTGGTATTTCTGTTACAGAATTAAGGAAAATCCTATCGGAAGGGATTCGTGCCAAAGATCACATGATACGTGCCAACTTGCGATTAGTCGTCTCCATCGCCAAAAAATACCAGAATCGGGGTTTGGAATTACTTGACTTAATTCAGGAAGGTTCACTGGGTTTGGAGCGAGCAGTAGAAAAATTTGACCCTACGAAAGGTTATCGGTTTAGTACCTATGCTTTTTGGTGGATTCGACAAGGAATAACAAGGGCACTGGCATCTCAAAGTCGAACTATCCGCCTACCCATTCACATGACCGAAAAACTAAATAAAATCAAAAAAGCCCAGTATAAAATTACCCAAGCCAAGGGAAAGACACCATCCATCGAAGATATTGCTCACGAACTGGGGATAAATTCAGTTCAAATTCGGGAGACGTTGATGGGAGTTCCCCGGTCAATTTCTTTGGATACTAAAATTGGAAAAGATCAAGACACGGAATTGGGAGATTTAATAGAAACGACGGTTCCTACCCCGGAAGATAACCTACTCAAAGAGGGGCTACGCCAGGACTTATGCAACCTACTGGCTGACTTAACTAGTCGAGAACGGGATGTCATTTTAATGCGATTTGGACTGCAAGATGGGTACGCCCGTTCATTGTCTGAAGTTGGACTGGTACTGGATTTGTCCAGGGAGCGGGTGAGACAGATTGAAACAAAAGCAATGCAAAAACTACGTCAACCTAAACGCCAAAACCGTTTAAAAGATTATCTGGATGGTTTAAGTTGAACATCCCTGATTCATTCCCTCAGAGGGTTAATGGGGTTCTCCCGGTCGTAATTCATCGCAGTCTCATCCATGCACTGATCAATGTCATTTGTGGGCTTATTGCTTAGTTTCACCAACCAAAGAAACCTTCTTTGATTATGGAGTGGGCTTGCCTTCCGTTTCTTAACCCAACTCACGTTATTTATTGTTCTAATCACCTCTCCTACAGTGATTTATCAGTGTTCACCCTAATTCAATGGATAAAAAAATCTATGTTCCATCTAAAGAAAAGGTTATGAATCATCCATTGGCAGGAAAAACCGACTGACCAGATTCCTCAACGCAACGTGGAGTTAGATTAGTTCAGTCATTACGGTTCGGGTGCTGAGGGGGTATCTAACCCTTAGCACCCTAGGCTCTCATCCCGACGATCTCCCGAAAGGGATTGGGGGATGAGAGCCGATTCACTAAAGGGGATGAAAGAGTAAATCTGGAAAAATATAATTAAACACAATTAACCAGACGGATGTTTGTGCCAACCATAAAAATAAAATAACTGGAGATAGGGATAAAAACTTAGCCATGAAATAAGTCTCCTAAAAAAAATGGCTGTTAAAAATTACAAGATTGAACGAACCGTTATCGAGGAGAGACCGTAATCTCTGAATCTTTTGCAGTTAACTGCCCGGAAAGCAGTTCTTGTATGGCGAGTAAAGGCCATAGTCCACTTAAAATTGTCTTGTTGACAGCTAGGGGAACATCCAAAATAATTTCTTTTTGTTCCGCATCCCCAGCTTTTTTAATTGCTTGTAGGTAAGCTCTTCCAGACCAACCAATTGCTCCGGCAATATATAAAAATAAAATACTGGGGATGGTAAAGTCACCTACATGACTAAAGCGTCCGTCAGCAATTAGATGGGGTAACCCTTCATCACCACAAAGTGCCTGGGAATAACGGGCAAAACGAGCTTTGGCTTGTTCAGTCTTTGCGGTTGCTGCCCGTTGTTGAAATGCAGGAGAATCAACGCATGGGGTCAGCCCTGCAACGTCAGCAGAAGCGGGTGGAACAAAGCCAATCCATAGGCAAACTGCTAAAAAAACAACTAACAATCGTTGCATGAGATTGTTTCCTTTTAACAAATAGATTGTATTGAAAAACTAGATAAAGCTTTGCAGAAAAACTATTCAAAGCTTTAACCTGAAAGCAATCATACTCTTCAAGAGGACATGCGTAAAGTTGAGGTTCAAGGAAATCAACAAATTGTTTACAAAACTTTTTAGTTGAAATAAGGCTGGGTGGGACGTATTCAACCTCAATTCCAGTGAAGCCCAGTTGCCCTCACCCTCCAACCCCATCTCCCTAGGGAAGAGGAGGATCTAGAGTTTCAAAGTGCCTGTATCGCTGAATGGAAGATAAAATGAACACCCTCCACTTATCCTGAGAGTATCCCAATTGTGCAGCCCTTATCCTTTCCCTTCCTTGGGATGGGAGAAACTTTGTCCTGATGGCATCAAGTAACGATTGATTAATAAAGCGAACACTTGGGGTATACTAAATCTAGAAGGGGAGTAGTAACTGGCTCTGGTCAGATTTTGAATCAACACACTGGCGATGAGCCTGGTTCAAAGACAAGGTTTTTGTAAATACTTGGAAACGAGACCTTCACGAAGTTCACATCTGTTGTGGGCTGAGTGAAGTTCCTGTTAAATTTTTCTTTCAGACACTTTCTTCAGCTCACTCAGGGTCACTCAACACAGCATCCGGGGGCTTTAGCAAATGTTAACTGCATTTACAGCAGGGTTAATTTTAATCACCATTTCTGAATTGGGAGACAAAACATTTTTTATTGCAGTTTTGTTGGCAATGCGTCATCCTCCACAATTGGTATTTTTAGGAGTTGCAACTGCCCTGGCAGCCATGACAGGTGTTTCCGTAGTGATGGGACAGATCGTGGCGTTGCTTCCTAAGGCAGTGATTCATTATGGTGGAATTGGTTTATTTCTAATTCTCGGAACCAATTTAATTTATACCGCCAGCCAAATGCCCCATAACCAAGGAGAAGACGGTATGGAGGAGGCACAATTAACCCTCAATACTGCCCAAAGGGATTATCAACCGATCAATCCCATTGGAATTGTTTGTACAAGTTTTTTGCTGACCTTTGTTGCGGAATGGGGCGATCGCACCCAAGTTGCCACCATAACCCTAGCGGCAGCTAACGATCGTTACGGAGTGATGGTAGGAGCCATTATTGGGCATATTATTTGTACTTTAATTGCTATTTTATGCGGACGTTGGTGTGCTAACCGCATTTCCGAAAAAATGATCCATTACATTGGAGGCGGTTTATTTTGGGTGTTTGCTTTTGTAGCGATCGCAGAAGGGGTGTAGGAATTAGGGCTTGGATAATCGTTTATTCCATGGACAAGTTGGCAACAATAAATAGTAAAGTTTCCCAGGAGTATTGATCAAGCCAGCCTGTTGTCCGGCTAACTCTCCTGTGCCCATAAAAATATCCACCCGACCAGCACCTATAATCGCTCCACCTGTATCCTGATCTAGGGCGAATCGACCTACATTTCGTTGTTTTAGGTTGATCAAACCGGGGGAGGGATGGTTGGAATGGGGGAGATAGGGAATGGAAGTTTGGAACCAAGCTAAGGCGCCGGGGGGGAAAATGGATTTATCAGTGGCAATAGATCGTTCCGGGGTGACAGGAACACGGAGACTACCGGTGGCAGGGGAGCCAAAGGTCTCCCGAAAAAACACCATCCGTTGGTTACGGGTCAAGTATTCATCCACCTCCTTGGGATGTTTTTGTAAATAGGCAAGGACGGCGGGCAATGTCAAACCTTGGCTTGGGACTTTCCCATCCTTGATCAATTCCTTACCAATACTGGTGTATGGGTAATCAGTACGACCAGCATACCCCACTGTCATTATGGTTTGATCGGTCAGACGCAACTGAGCTGAACCTTGAACGTGAACCAGAAATGCTTCTAATCGATCCCGCAACCACACCAGTTCTAGCCCCTTTAACATCCCTTGATGACTTTGTAGCCCATCCCGCCCTTCCAATTCCCCTCTGGTGGGATGGGGTTTTGTCCACTGATGGAGGTCAGGGGGAGTGCGAAATAGGGGATAACGATAAACATCCGTGGCAGTTCGACTGGCTGCATAAACGGGTTGGAAATATCCTGTAAACCCCACCTGCCCCTGACCATCTTTGCCAATGGATTGATAAAAGATAAATTCCCGTCGCACTGCGGACTGTAATGCGTGAGGAGAGTTAAACCTTACTAATAATTGACGGAAACGGTTGAGACTTCGTTTAACCCGTTCCAATAGGGTTTCGTCACAACGATTCAATGGGGTTGACTGAACTAAGGAAGCACCGACTCCTTTTTCATACCGTTGGTATGCTTCTAGTGCATGGGGGGTTGATAAATAATGAATACTATTTTGGATGGCAGTAAGTAACACTTGGCGATCGCCTGGTTGCCCTAACCAGCCCCGTAGGCGCTCATCCCAACCCACACTGGAGGGAATGGATTGGGGAGGGATGAGGCGTAATGGAGGAGAAGTATTGACAATATCGGGGCTTGGGGACACTGAGGGGCTATGGGATGGATAGGATGGGGGTGTTCCTTTATTTTCCGTCCAGTCTGTTGCACCATCTGACCCATGTCCACCGGCGAGAAACGCAGTCAAAATTAAAGGGATATATAAACTTAAACCCTTTCCCAAACAGAATTGGCTAAATTTCACTAGCCAGGAATGGTCTTGGATATTCATCGGTGAACAAAAACCTGAAAATAATAAAACGAATGGTGTTTTAATTGCCGTAATTGATGTATTTGTGAGTTTACACCAGCCAAAACTAGTTATGGTTGGGATCACCACGATTTT
Source organism: uncultured Synechococcales cyanobacterium (assembly GCA_903897715.1). Classification (GTDB taxonomy): domain Bacteria; phylum Cyanobacteriota; class Cyanobacteriia; order CAIUCS01; family CAIUCS01; genus CAIUCS01. The sequence goes on along the minus strand of CAIUCS010000028.1, from coordinate 2,212 downwards.
CAGAAGAATACCATGGGTATTGACCTGCCAAATCTTCCTAATTGTTAAGAAACCCGTGTACCCAGACCGTTGACTCAGGGACTCGTGTAACTATAAGGTACGATTTATGAAATTATAAGAATATTTTTCATCAGTTTAATAAAACCCCACCCCCAAAACCAGTTGTAATGTAGTTATTTCGGAGTTTTCAATGAATGTTCTCCTGCTATATCCCTTATTTCCTAAAAGCTTTTGGTCTTTTGAAAAAACCCTTGCCCTACTGAACCGCAAGGCAATGCTGCCCCCATTGGGGTTGGTAACAGTGGCTGCCCTTTTGCCCCAACATTGGAACTTTAAACTGATAGATTGTAACATCTGTGATATTTCGGAGTCTGACTGGAATTGGGCAGATTTAGTCATCATGTCTGCCATGATTGTCCAAAAAGATGACCTTCTTTATCGCATTGGGGAGGCTAAACGTCGGGATAAACGAGTTGCTGTAGGTGGTCCTTATGCCACAGCCCTTCCCCATGAGGTGATGGAAGTGGGTGCAGATTATTTAATTCTGGACGAAGGAGAAATTACGTTACCCGCGTTCGTTGAGGCTATTGAGCGAGGGGATACCTGCGGTACGTTTCGAGCAAATGGGGTTAAGCCGGATGTGACTGAGACTCCCATCCCTCGGTTTGACTTGTTGGAATTTGATGCCTATGCTGAAATGTCTGTCCAATTTTCCAGGGGATGTCCTTTCCAGTGCGAATTTTGCGACATCATTGTCCTTTACGGACGGAAGCCACGAACCAAAACTCCTCAACAATTACTGCGGGAGTTAGATTACCTCTATGAATTGGGATGGCGGCGGAGTATTTTCATGGTAGATGATAACTTTATTGGGAATAAACGCAATGTAAAGTTATTCCTAAAAGAATTACTGCCATGGATGGTTGAACATCAATATCCCTTTTCCTTTGCCACAGAGGCTTCTGTGGACTTAGCTCAGGATCAGGAATTAATGGATATGATGGTACAGTGTAATTTCGGTGCAGTATTTTTAGGTATTGAAACTCCTGATGAAGAGAGTCTTACCCTGACCCAGAAACATCAAAATACCCGGGATTCCCTCAGCGAAGCAGTGGTTACTATTGCCCGTTCTGGGTTACGAGTGATGGCTGGTTTTATTATTGGTTTTGATGGAGAAAAGGCTGGTGCCGGGGGGAGAATTGTCCAATTCGTAGAGAAAACAGCAATTCCAACAGCCCTCTTCAGTATGTTACAAGCATTACCAGACACAGCACTTTGGCATCGGCTAGAACGGGAAGGACGACTTCGTAATAAATCCGCGAACATCAACCAGACGACACTAATGAACTTTACCCCTACTCGTCCTTTAGATGACATTGCCAGGGAATACATCACTGCTTTTTATGAACTTTATGATCCGGAGCGATTCTTAGACCGGGTTTATCGACATTTCCGTATGCTGGGGGAAGCAACTTATCCTAACAAAGGGAAAAGGGCTCGTAAGCCAATGAACGGGGTTCTTGTAAGAGCCATACTCACAATTTTTTGGCGACAGGGGCTTTTACGTAAAACCCGTTGGCAGTTTTGGCGAAATCTTTGGAATATTTATCGCCATAACCCTGGTGGCCTCAGTAGTTATTTATCAGTTTGCGCCCAAATTGAACATTTCTTGGAATATCGTACCATTGTGAAGTCCCAAATTGAGGGACAACTGGATCAGTTTCTGGCTGAGGAATTACATTTAAAAAATATCCAACGGGAAGAAGTGGCAGCTTAACTGAATGTATTTTAATTAGGAACATTGATGGCGGTTCCATTGTCTAAAGGACTAATCACTATAAAGTGAGTTCACGCGCGTCAACCAATGGCTAGGATGTTAAGCTCCATGAAAACTATTTTTTTGACCCTTATCTTAATTCTGTCTTTTACAACCTTTGCTGCTGCAGATCCAAAAAATCCCCAACAAACCTTCCCCAAGCCAAATAAGAGAGCCCTTCTGGAAAAGTTTGATGTCAACGGTGATGGCAAACTTAGTCAGGAAGAACGGGAAGCCGCTAAATCTGCCGCTCAACAAACACGGGCTGCTATCATCGCTAAGTATGATAAAGATGGGGACGGTAAACTCAATGCCCAGGAACGGGAAGCTGCTAAATCTGCCGCTCAGCAAACACGGGCTGCTATCATCGCTAAGTATGATAAAGATGGGGACGGT
>CAIUCS010000027.1 GCA_903897715.1 uncultured Synechococcales cyanobacterium | reverse complement strand
TCTACCATTACTCCCCCGCAACCTAACCACCTTTCTTTTTGCCCTTACTGCCCTACTCCGATTTTATGGAAACACTGAAACCCTATACTTCCACCTCACCCTCATCCAATGGAGCCTCGTGGCGTTTAGTTTGGCGGCAGCATTTCTTGTGGTTAATATCAGCCTTGAGTGGAACGCTGGAAATCGAAGCCGAAATCGAGAGCTTGAGGCAAGACAGAGAGAGGATGAAGCAAGACAGAGAGAGGATGAAGCTAGAGAACGAGAAATTAGACGAGATAATCTTGCAGACGAGGAACGAAATAAAGCAAGACAGAGAGAGGATGAGGCTAGAGAACGAGAAATTAGACGAGATAATCTTGCAGACGAGGAACGAAATCGCTCGTCTATCCGAGCTAGAATCCAAACTCGATGGATTATTCTCCAAATACAACATCAATTTAGGGACACCGACGAAACCACAGCAGTAGTGACTGATTTTCTTCGTTATCTGAGGGAGTATGGTGAGTAGTTGTGGAGCAGCAACAACGATCGCTTCACTGCAGATGAAGAGCTAAGAGGAAGAAGCTTTGGAAAAGTTGAATTAGCTAAAAAGAAAATATCAAGGAATCGCTCCCTCTCCTCACAAATCAGCGATCGCCTATTACATCAGATAGATTCAATGCTCAAAGGGTGATCACCCCCCAGAGTATCCCAATTACAAGTTTGCCCTCATCCCCTAACCCATTCTCCCAAAAAGGGAGAATGGGAACTGGATTCAAAGTCCCTCTCCCGCTCTGGGAGAGGGATTTAGGGTGAGGGCTGAAAAATTGGGGTGTACCCGATCGCCCCTTCACCCACAAATCAACGATCGCCCAACCTAAAAATATAGAAGTTTAGTAAACCATGTCTGAGCATATAGACTTTTGGTGTACATCCTTTTTCATGATTACAATTGCTTCATTTTGGGAATCATCCTATTCAGGAATCGTAAATTAACCGTTGCAACGGCTATCATCAATCAGTAAATCTAGGTACAATAAAATTCAATGTGGCAAGTTTTCTACCATTACTCCCCCGCAACCTAACCACCTTTCTTTTGGCGGTAATCTTTGAGCAGTTCATCCATCAGTTCAGGTCAAAACGTCATCATCATTTACTCACTGGATCGGTTCCTTCTGTACTATGACCTGATCCCATTCACCACTCATTTTCATCCATTCTAGGGGTTTCCCAGTCATTCATCTGCCCCAATACAGACTCAGATTGAACTGAACCACGGTCTGGGGATGAATTGATTCTGGACGCACCACGGTCATGAACAAAAGAATTCAAGGGTATTGGGATGATTTCATGTTCAGTCCTAGACAGTTCTAAGGGCTCCCCATCAACCCTTATATTGGTTAGGGAAGGAAGGGTCAATGGGAGATTCAGGGGGTGCTCTTGCAACGGTTCAACTACCTTAGAGATTGCCTGTTGAATAAAGGATTTAACAAACTCATCCCGTCGATTTAATTGGAATTGTTGTTGGACTACTTCAGTAATGCCACCATCTCCCCAATCTTGGTCTTGGCGAAAATATTCAATGAAACTTTTACCAGCAATTCGGGTTAAATAAGCGGCGGTAACCCCTTGAATTGCTTTACCAAGGAGAACGGTTGTTAAATTTAGTTGTAGTGCAGTGGTCACTAATTGGACTACCCCTTTAACGATCCCCAAACTAGCTAACGTTTTTGCCAAAGATAAGGCTAACTCCCGTCCCCGGTCGAGGTTAATATCACATCCATAAACCCGCCCAATTTCCACCACCATTTGGGCATTAACAGCAGCGGCAGCAAGTAGGTCTAACACGGGCAAGGGGGTAACAGCGATCGCCCCAGCCCCAATCCACTGAAATCGTTCTACAATTTTGTTTGCCTGCTGTCGTCGCTGAGTATCAATCAGGTGTCTGGCTGTTGCCCCTAACTGTTGAGATTGGAGGAGTATGTTGTCTGCCACTAAATTTTCTCCCTCAGCGCGTAAAACAGCTGCCATCCGACAAACTAAATGATTCAAGTCTGGCTGGGGTCGGTAAGACTGACCATTATCCAGTTGAATTGTTGGTGGATTGGCACTGACGCAGCAAATATCTTCAGCGCTGATGGTGCCCCGTAACCGTCCCCGCAGCTTTGCCAAGATTGCTTCACAGTCGGCTTTTGGATAAAGGTCTGATTTATTTAAGACGATGAGAGATCGCTTTCCCATTTCCACTAGACGACACAATGGAACATACTCCGATTGCCTGAGGTCATTATCAACCACAAATAATAATAAATCTGCTTCAGTTGCCAACTGACGGGCTAGGTGCTCCCGTTGAGTTCCAGTACCACCAGTTTCCAAAATTCCAGGGGTATCTGTGATTAAAATTAACCGATTTACCCCCCGAAGTGTAAGGGTATAGGTTTCCCCAACGGTGGTGGTTCCCATGGGAGCATCCACTTGCCCAACGATTTGCCCCAACAAACCATTCACGAGGGATGTTTTTCCCGCAGAACCAGTACCAAACACCACGACTTGAATTTCGTTACGGCTAAAGCCTGCTTCAATGGAACGGGAGCGATTTAATAAAGCCTGACGGGCAACTTCATCCTGGATTTGATGGACTTGTCGTCTAACTGCCTTCAGGGTTTCACCCGCAGCTTCAGTTTTAGCAACAGGCACCTTAGGGGGTCTGGTACTTTTGTTCGTGGAGGTATAAGGTAACCAAAAGAAATAATAAACAAATGCACCCACCAAAACCGCCAGCAGTGCCACAATTAATAACACTAAGACGTTTCCTAAAAAACCATAATATCCCAATTGCCAAGTCAGTCGGGATAGTGCATCAATTAACCAAATGACTAAACCAAAAATAACACTCAATCCAATGAGGAGTGTTAATAATCGTGACAAGGGAAGGGGCTTACCTGACCCGTTTGGACGACGGTTATTCATTGGCTCGGTGGGAAATAGATGGGTAAGTCTGAAGATTGGTATAATGACTGGCAATGATGGCGACGGCAAGCCACCAAAGGGTGCTAATTTCAGGTCGGAACCATACCGTATCCACCAATCCATGGGCTAACATCCCCGCCATGGTGGCGATCGCTCCCATCAACCAAAGTCCGTCCTGGTTATGGGCATCTCTTAATTGTTGCAACTGAACCCAACCTTGATGAACAGTAATCAACAAAAACCAAAGAAAACTGATAAATCCAATCAATCCACTTTCCACCATCACTTCTAAGAAAACAGAATAGGCACTTAGAGCAGTGAATCGAGGACGGGCAAAGAGGGGGTAAACCTGATTAAATGCCCCATTACCCGGACCGATGCCTAGAATTGGACGGGACTGAATCATTTCGATGACGGCTGCCCAGACATTAATCCGGAAATTATTACTACTATCCCCCCTGCCAATCAACATACTAGTAAACCGGTCCCTAACTGGTTCAACCAACACCAAGACCAATATGAATAGACACAATAGACCACCCATAAGAATGGGAAGGGCTAATTTTTGCCATGGCTGAGGTAAGCGGTGGCTATACCAAAATACCAGTAACCCCCCCATAACAAACAGGGAAACTACCATCCCAATCCAACCCCCTCGGGAATAGGTAAACAACAGACAACTTCCATTGGTAACTAACATGACTATCCCCAAAACTTTTGGCATCAAGCCCCGCCAACACAAACAGGCAGCGATACTAAACCCTAAGGATGGGATTAAGTAAGCCGCCAATAGATTAGGATTGCCCAAATAACTATACACTCGAGTTGCTTTTGACAGGGGGGATGTGGGATCCACCCAAGTTGCCAGTGCTTCAGCCCCAAAGAACCATTGACGAAGCCCATAAACACTAATCCATAAACTAAGGTGTAGATAAAACCCAATCAGCCATGAACGAATCCGTGACGACCGTAATACCCTAGCTAACAATAAAAATAACAATACATATAAACTGAATTTTGACCAGCCCACAATGGCTGCCCGTCGTACAGGAGAAAGGACAGTAGAAAGCGTATTCACCCCCCAATAAAGGGCAAGGGCTAAATGAATTGGAGTTAGACTGGGGCGGGATGGTGTTTGGGTTAGTGGGGGTTCATTGACCGTGTGATCATCGGCAAGAGTCATCAATACCCAGAAGGCACCCGCGCAAATAAGCAAAAGACCTAAGAGAGTATTGGAAACAAAGGGAGCCAGTCCAAACAAAAGTAGGATCAAGGCAACCCCTATCCAGTCAGCGTACTCCATAAACCAGCTATACCGTCGCCAGGCTTGGAGCCCTCCTGCCATTCGTCGGTACAAAACACTTCCTTCTCGCCATTGTTCTAATGATAAGTTGGATAGCATGAACTGTTGCCAAAGTGAATTCATGGCTTGGTCAATCTTAGTTAAGTGGATAGCTTAAGTTCAATATCGTTGATGTGATGAGCCAATGCACTAGCTCCCTGGAGTTGGGGTGTGCCAGTCCAACCCCATGTCACTCCAATGCACCCAGCAGTTCCGCCACCTTGGGACATTTGAATATCCCCAATGGAATCACCAATGACGAGTACCTGGGATGGACTGACCCCCAATTCATTACATGTGCGGAATAGGGGCTGAGGGCTTGGTTTGCCAGGGGGGGCATCAATGCCTTGAACCACTGAAAAATAACCTTGTAGTTCGTTGAAGCCAACAAAATCCACCACATTCGCCGTTGTATCACCCGATAGGATAGCCAGGGCTAATCCTGAATCCCGCAGACGTTGCAGCAGTGGTTTTATACCCGGAAGGAGGGGGGTTTGGGTTGCTTTAAGGGAGTTGGGTTGTTCTGCCCGTTCAAAGGCAGATTGGGCGATTTCCAAAGCCTGACCCCAGTTTTCCCCTGTTTCAGCGATATAGGCAGCGGCGGCAATGAGGTTCTCAAATCGAGTGCCCACTGCCAGCAGTCCAGATGGATTAAGCCGTTGATTCGTAATACCAAAAGCCATTATTAACGGCTCCTGCACCCCTGGTATTTGGGCATCAATGAACCGAGCTCGTTGGTGACCTAAGCTTCTTAGGTAATTTTCAGAGTTAGCCAAGGTGCCGTCTTTGTCAAAAATTATTGCCTTAATGTTTTGAAATAGTACACCTTGACACAGTATAGTTGCCATAACTTTTTCGTTCAACGTGAATGGGTTGGGCGGGTTACTTCTAAAATACGTGAGAAATAGAAATTAGTTTTGGTCATGGCTGACCGCTGAACCATCCACCCTTGCTGTTCTAGAATGTGAATAATATCTGATTCTTGATGCAAATAAGCACGGGTCGCTTTACTGGGTCCCGGGAAAAATTCACCAATTTTCTTTAAGATAGTATAAAAGTAAGTTTTTGGGGCAAAACTAAGGATGAGTCGAGTGTTGGCTAAGGAACCTAAATGATGAATCATGTCTGCCGCCTTTTTTTGAGGATAATGGATCAGTACATCTAAGCAAATAACAGTGTGGTAAGACCCTTCCAAGGTTTCCAAGTCTTGTACAACAAATGTGGGGTTTGCTGCCGTCCCCATGGTCACCGCCGCCCTTACCGTTGCTTCTCCCACCATCTTTTCTGAAATATCACTGGCAAAAACCGATGCCCCTGCCTGTGCTAACGGAATGCTGAGGGTGCCAACCCCACAACCAGCGTCACAAATTGACAGACTTGCTAAATTACCATCGGCGTTCAACCAACTAATGACAGTATCAATGGTTTGTTGATGTCCCTCTCGAATATCTTTCTGGACACGGTTAACATCCCCTTGTCCATAAATTCGACGCCATCGTTCAAAACCGATGGAGTTAAAATAGTTTTGTACTATTATCTTGTCATCTGACTGGTCTCCATTTCCATGGCGTAATTGAAATTGGTTCAGGGTATCTGATGCTTGGGGCGAGTTGTCAGTCTGGTGTCTCATGGGTTGATTGTAATGATGCTAAAAAAATTCTATCAAGATCTGGGCATTCTCAAACGGTAGAGCCATGGCTACCATTCTGGAGAACAATGGATTGAAAATGTTCCCTTGGCTGGATAGGTGAGGGATGCTCCAAATTATCCATGGGGTGGAGTAAATTCCAGGTGATACTGTGATCACGAAGATGACGGGTAAATACGTAAACGCCGATTGGGTTCCTCTCCCAAACTCCGGGATTGTAATCGATAATGCTCGACTAACTCGTGTTGCATTTTGCGTACTTTAGGCGATCGCGGCAATAATTCCACAGGTAAGCCCTTAGGAATTACAACTTGTTCAACTGCAAGGCGAGTTTCTTCGAGTGCCTCAATTTCTTCATCACTAGTATTGCCATAGAGTAACTCTAAGCTCAATTCATCAAAGGCTAGGGGATCATCAGGTTTCAGTATTCGTTTCAATGCTCGGGCAATTCGAGGAATACTATTATCCTTCACCACATGAACAGGAACCTGTCGTGCTTTTGCCATTTGACGCAGTTTAGAGTGATGCTTCACGTGGGAATGGAGAGCCAGTATCACATCCGCAGAGGTAATATCTTTGGTAATCACCACTGGCAACTGCAAGGTTTGGATTAATTGTTCCAGTTGTTGCCGACTTACTCCATAGGGATATACGGATACCTGAACGTGTTGTTCTGGATTACCCAGATCCTCAGCTTGTGGCACATCCCATGAATCATGGATATTAGATGGGGGATGGGGTGAATGCCAGGAAACGCTTTCAATTCCAAAGGGAGTGGTTCCACTTGAATTCAAGGATTCGACAGACAGCAGGGTTTGAGAAGATTCAGTGAATGGGTGGTCAGGGGTAATCTCTTGATATTCTAAACGTGGAGTTTCCACTCTCCATGCCCTTTTTTGTGTTGATGCTGAAAAAGGGGCAGGGTTCATTGATCCACTGTTCCGCCGGCGGGAACGCTGATGGTTAAAATGGGGAGGGAGTTCGGCTAACGGATTGTGAGACCATCCCCCTTTCCATGGGGAAGTATGGGAGGGTGATGGATTGGGTAATAGCGGGGGCAATGCGTGGGTAATGGAGACCTGTCCATCTTCAGTGAATGTTCTGATTTGAGGATTTGGGCGGCGATCCCGTAATAGATTATCAACAGTTTCAGCAACCTGTTCGTGGATAGTCCACCGCTGCCGCTCACCCATTTCCACCGCAATCTCGAAGGTGGGGGGTGCCTTACGCTCTAAAACCGTCTTCTGAGTGCCCCGCCTACGGGCTTCATCATCCCCCAGTGTCACTGATTGAATTCCACCCACCAAGTCCGCAAGGGTTGGATTTTTGATCAGGTTTTCTACTTGATTACCATGGGCAGTGCCAATGAGCTGTACTCCCCGTTCTGCAATCGTTCGAGCTGCTAGTGCTTCCAGTTCTGTACCAATTTCATCGATGATGATCACTTCAGGCATGTGGTTTTCAACGGCTTCAATCATGACCTGATGCTGGAGTTCAGGACGGGAAACCTGCATCCGTCGCGATCGCCCAATTGCTGGATGGGGAATATCTCCATCCCCTGCAATTTCATTGGAAGTGTCAATGATAATGACCCGTTTATTCAAGTCATCAGCTAAGACCCTGGCAATTTCCCTCAAAGCCGTGGTTTTGCCAACCCCTGGTCGACCTAACATCAGTATGGAACGACCAGTTTCCACAAGGTCTCGAATTAATGAAATGGTGCCATATACTGCCCGTCCCACCCGACAAGTTAGCCCAATAATTTCACCGCTGCGGTTACGAATGGCACTAATTCGATGCAATGTCTCTTCAATCCCAGCTCGGTTATCCCCTCCAAAATACCCCACCTGTTGGATACATTGACGGAGGTGTTCATGGGTCACAGGTTCCTCTGACAGAGATTCAGAAAGGCGGGGAAACCGGGCTTCAGGAAAACGACCTAAGTCTAGGACTACTTCAATTAGTTCATGGAGTTGGGGATGGGACGTTAACCGTTCCTGAACAGGATAGGGTAAAACCCTTAGTAACTGGGGTAAGTCATCAGTAATCCGCATAGGTAAGGGTTGGAGAATGATAGATGATTCTGATGCACAGTCAAGAAAGGAGAATGTAAGTCATTATACCATGGGTAGTTGATGGGCTCCTAGTTCTGTGGGAATATGATGCTCCTCCAATGATCCCCATGCCCCTAGGATAGGGTGGAACATCTTCCTGTTACTAGGTTAAATTATAATGCAAGATATGAAATTTAATTTTCGTTCGTACCAACTAACTTACCTGTGGAGAACCATTCCATAACCGGGTAAGTATTAGAATAAAAGAATATTGTTTGTATTTTAACTAAAATTATGGGAAAGGTTGCTGATGTTGGGGACTTAGATTTTGAAGCAACTGTGCTTAAGGCTAAGGGGTATATTCTAGTAGATTTTTGGGCATCTTGGTGCGGACCTTGTCGATTGGTGGCTCCATTGATGGATTGGGCAGCGGTGACCTATGGCGATCGCTTAACTGTCTTCAAGTTGGAGGTGGATGGAAACCGCAATACGGTAGACCACTTCAAGGTACAAGGTATTCCCACTCTGATTTTATTTAAAGATGGGAACGTACTCCATTCTATTGAAGGAGCCATCAGCAAGATAAAGTTACAATCAATGTTGGATACGTTTGTGATCTAAACTTTTCACAGCCTGATCCAGCACCTTACTCTAGTACCTGGTGGCTTGTTTCACTTTTTGGGCACGGGTAAGTCAGGCTGGAGCCTGTGGTTCAGAGTTCACGTATTCGGATATGTTTTTTTTGAAGAAAGGGGAGGAAGTTGAGGTCGAGAGCCAGTGGTTGGCAAATAAACCTGAGATGATTTGATCGGTGGAGTTGGAGAGGAAGGTTGTCTGTGCCATCCTCTTACAGCGATGCCAACCCCAATGACACCCATCCCGAAAATTATTAAGGAAGGACGTTCGCCCCACCCACCCATGAGTATATCTACTACCCCCGCCGTTACCATAATACTCATCAAGGGACGCTGACGATAAAATAATTTCAGATTACGAGACCATGAAAAACCCATGAGCGTAGTCAAGAATAAAAGGAAACTAATTGTTTTATAAACGTCTTTTTCAAAAAAATCAAATCCTTACCTTCACCATGCAACAGTTAAGAAGATGATCCAGACTGAAGATCATCAATCAACTGAATCAGATGATCACTGCTCGCCTGATACATTTCCCCACAAAAATGACAAGTGGCTTCTGCGCCATTATCCTTTTCAATCATGTCTTGCAATTCATTCACGCCAAGCATTTTTAATGCATTTAAAACTCGGTCAAAGGAACAACCACAATCAAAACGAACCATCTGGGTTTCTGGCATCCATTCTAAGTTCATATCCCCCAATAAATTCTCAACAATACCGGTTAAGGTCTGACCAGACTGGAGCAATGGAGTAAATCCACTTAGATTAGAGACCCGAGTTTCTAATAATTGAACAAGTTCTTCGTTTTCTGAAGCTTTTGGTAATAGTTGTAATAAAAGCCCCCCCGATGCTGTAACCCCCTCTCCACCAACAAAAACACCCAAAACTAACGCAGATGGTAATTGTTCAGAAGTAACCAGGTAATGGGTTAAATCATCCCCAATTTCACCAGAGACCAACTCTACCGTACTGGAATAGGGATAACCATAACCCACATCTCTAACCACATATAAATATCCATTGCGACCAACTGCTCCACCCACGTCTAACTTTCCATGGTGGTTGGGGGGTAGTTCAACCGCAGGATTATCCACATAGCCTCGTACAGTGCCGTCCAAACCCGCATCTACTAAAATCCCACCCAGTGGACCGTCTCCTTTAATCCGAATGTTCACCCGTGAACCAGGACGTTTCATAGTAGACGCGAATAAAAGTCCGGCAGACATGGTTCGACCCAATGCCGCTGTTGCCACGTAGGATAAATGGTGACGACGGCGAGCTTCATTGGTCAGGGCAGTACTGTTCACCGCTACCGCCCTGATACCACCCTCTGCAGCTGTAGCTCGAATGAGTTGATCAGCCATATGGAACCCAATTGATTTTTTTACAATACTTAAAATTATACTCAGCCTGATTCGTATTTGGACATCCCCTCAGGGAGGAGACAACCGTTCTGATGAATGGTTTTTCTCCCTTCAACCCATGTTTCCGTTTATATCTTTCAGAGCAGATAACGCTGCCCAGCGGTCATCGGTTAGGCGTAGAGAGGGTGTTTCTACTGTAACGGAAATACCGGGACATTTTGGGTTACATAGGTTCCGCATTGGCAACTCCAAGTTCAATTGCTCATAAAGCCATATATGGGGATGGAAATGACCATTAGGGGATAAGGATTCGACCAAATCCTCAGATTCCAAATCCTTATCAAGGGGTGGAGAGCTATGGGGACTACCCGTATCTTGTAGCCAAATTAACTCGGATGTGTTGAGTTTAAGGCGATAATTATAGTGACTGAGACAGCGATCGCAGGTGAGGGTCATTATGGTTTCCACCCGGGCAGTGATTTCCAAATAAGTTACTTGGTGGGTAACTTTAATTTCACCTTGTATGGGGGTAAGGGTATCCAATTCAGGTAAGCGGTCTGCCACCAAAACCACTTGAGTGGAGTTGGGTAATCGGTTTAAGTGGGGAATATAAATTGATTCCATCCCAATCATCCTTCCTAGCAACGGGGACAATTCAACTCAACTATAACGGTTTTACAATTAATCGTCGGTCGGGTTCATTTCCTCGGCTAAAGGTCTCTAAATCAGAGCACTCTTGTAAAAAAGAATGTACCTGTCGGCGTTCTGCTGAAGAAAGTGACCTAATCTCCACTTCTTTACCAGAACTTCGTGCCTTAGCCGCAGACTCTTCAGCAATGGCTCGTAATTCTTGCTGACGACCCAGTCGATAACCATCCAATTCAATGGTATATGCAACCCGTTCCCCATGGGGTTGCCCTAAATTCAATAACGCACTAGCAAGATACTGTATGGCATCAATAACCTCCCCATCTTGACCAATTAAAATTTGGATTTGAGTTGGAGTTAAATGATGGGCAGGAATGGTTAGCCACCGATTATCCGCTTCAACCCATGCTCCCTCAGGAATTACTCCCTGGACAGAAACAGACAAATTGGCTAACCGTAACAAGGTTTCCAACCAATCTATACCTTTTTGAGTATGTATATCTAGAGTCATAATCAATACTAAACCCCTGAAAAAACCAAAGATAAAGGGATGTCCTACGGGGTTGGGGCATCTGATGGGGAATTTTTGTCAGACACCTTTTTATCAGCCGATTTTTTCTGAGTCGATTTTTTTTCCGTCAACTTCTTTGGTTCCACAACCCGATCGCCAGAAGAACCCGCTTCTTTTTTACGAGACGGTTCGAAGGGTAAGGAATCTCGATTACCAGACTTGGTTTCAGATTCTACCAACTTCTGAACATCCTCAGGCAAGGGTTCTCTGGAAACAAAAAAGGTTTGGGCTGTCTGGAAAATGTTGGCAATTAACATATACATTAACACCCCAGCAGGTAGGGGGAAAAATAAAAACATCCCAGAAAAAAGAACCGGTGTGATTTTATTAACTGTGTCTTGCTGGGGATTCCCTGAAGCCGAACCTTGTCCCGATAAAAGTTGATTCACATATAAACTAATACCAAACCCTAATACCATGACTACAATATCCCAATGAATGGTTCCATCGGGATCCACTGCCCCCACCCTACCCAAGGCATCAATAAAAAGAAATCCCTTATTGGAAGCTAAACCAGGCAGTTTAGCCTGAACAGTGGCTTCCCCTGGTTGTAAAGCCTCTAGGGTTCCATCAGCAGTGACCTTTAACCGGTCATCTCCCTTGGTTACCGTCCAAAGGGGAGATAAGGGGGTATCAGGGTATTCTTTAAGAATTTCGGACAGGGGTTTACCAGCAGAGGTCTGAAATTCAACCACTGGATGTTCACCAACACCAACTCGATTACCGCCAGGAAGTAAGGCTACAACGGGCACATGGGTACTGTCTGAAACATACAGATTTTGGGGTGGAGTTGCAAAAACTTGGGGTTGAACTTGTTCAATTTGTTCCTGAGGAAGGATCTGTAAATTCAGGGTATAACTGATGTCGGAAAAGGGAGACCCCCGTAATGTGGCAAATAATGCAAACAGAATGGGCATTTGGAGGATTAACGGAAAACATCCTGCTAAGGGATTACCCAATTCTTTGAATACCTTACCCAATTCTTCCTGTTGCTTTTGAGGGTCATTTTGATAGCGTTCACGGATTTCTTGTTGTCGCTTTTGCATAATGGGCTGTACCACTTTCATGCGCCGCATATTACGGATTGAGCCAGCACTGAGAGGGTACAATGCAAACCGAATGACTAAGGTCAGAGCAACAATAGCCAGTCCATAGCTTGGAACGATCCCATAGAAAAAATCAAGGATCGGAAGCATTACAGTGTTGGAAAGAAAGGAAATACCGAAGTCCATTCGCTACTCTGATTGGGTTAACGCAGTTTACTTAATTCAATTTAGTCAATTAAAATATAACCTAAAATGATTGGCTTTCAATTTGAAACTTTCTTTAATCCCCTTTTTTATATCCCACTTCTACCACCGTATGAACATTACCACGAGGGGTAAAGTCTCCCTTTAGCCTGACTTCCAATGGATCACAGGCTGCTACGAAGTCATCTAAAATCTGATTGATGGATTCCTCATGGGAACTGTAGCGATCGCGATAACTATTGATGTACAACTTTAAAGCCTTGAGTTCCACCACCCGTAAGTTGGGAATATAGGTAATATAAATGGTGGCAAAGTCTGGATAGCCAGAAAATGGGCATTTGCAAGTAAATTCCGGTAAGGTTACTTGAATTTCATAGGGACGACCAACGCGAGGGTTGGGAAAAGTAATTAAATGTCCTTCGTTAATCAATCGTTCCCCATACTTAGATTCATCCCCTTGTTCCTGAAGTTGGTGAGAACTGAATTCATTGACAACCATTGATGACCTATCCTAAATACAGTTTAGTGTTTTTGCAAAAACGAATAAAAATAAGTCGAGCGATGGGCAATACTGGATTCGAACCAGTGACCCCTTCCGTGTGAAGGAAGTGCGCTACCACTGTGCTAATCGCCCATTGAATGCTTGACAGAATAACCAATATTTTATCACTATTAAGTTTAATTTAGCACAAACCAGGGTGTTGTTCACTAGAAAAGGATACTAGTATGGGCAAAAACCATTGGATGTTAAACTTCTAGAAGAGTTTTATTCGTTAGACTTTTTCCATAAGTTAGAAAAGGCTGAATTCCTGAGTTAACCACCTGAGTTCACCAAGGGTCTCCCAGCCGCTATATTATTTTATGCAAACTGTTTGACAGTCTCAACCCCATTGATTCAGGGGATACCCCTCTCTAATCAACAATAAATGGAACCCCAAATTGCATTGAACAGCAAACAAACTTATCCCAAAAACACAATCTGGCAAAAACTTGCTCCCCACACCCGTATTGTAACGGTTTTACTTTTGGTAGTGGCGATCGCCGTTACCCCGAATGGTCGCTGGTTGAGTTGGGGAATGTATGGGTGTATTACATTATTGTTCCTGAAATCTGCCCAAATTAATTGGGGTTTACTGGGTCGTAAACTTGCAATTGAGTTCACTTTTATCATTGTTCTTTTAATAGGGACACTTTTTCATCCGGAAGGAGATGTCATTTGGCGGTGGGGAGGGATACAGATTACGACCTTGGGGGTAACCCTACTCGGTAGCATTATCATCAAATCATTATTATGTCTGTTGCTAGCCAATCTGCTCATCCTCACCACTCCAACCCCAGAGTTACTTCATGGTCTTGCCCTATTAAATACGCCCCCTCTACTACTAGCAATTGTGACAGCTATGGTTCGATATATGAACCTTATGGGACAGGAAGTCCATAACCTAACACGGGCAGCTAATTCCCGCAATCTGACCAGAAATCCAGCTTGGAGAAGACACGTCTTTGGAAATATGATGGGGTTGCTTTTTTTACGAACGTTAAACCGGGGGGAGCGGGTCTACAATGCCATGATAGCTAGGGGGTATGTGGGCTTGCAAAGTCCGCCCAAGTCAATTCAACAGGGGTGGTATGATGGAGGTGTGTTAGTTTCCACTGTTTTTTTTTGTGTGATGGGTCAACTTTTGAGTATCAAATGAACAGCCACCCCCCAACTCTACCAACTTTTTTGCCGACGTAAATAACTGATATATCCCCAACCATAGCTTAATGTAAGCAAATGGATATAAAAAAAAGGTCTCACCATGAGTTCAATAACTGCACCAACGGACGAAACTTCCTGACGGCGAAAGTAACGACGATATCGACGGATGGTAATGTAGATGATCACTGCCCCCAAACCGAGTGAGACGAGCAGCAATAGTAACAGCTCAATATAAATCTGGCTTCCCCGTAATGAAAGGGCGATACCAGCCATCAACCATGCCAGATTGTAAAACGGATGGATAATGCTAAAGGTATTATGAAGCAGGTAACCACAGCCAAGGATGCCATAACGGCGATCGCCAACCATCTGCCGATAGTGGATCATTGTTTCTAAAAAGCCACCAGCCCAACGTCGGCGTTGGCGCAGGAAAGAATACAGTGTATGGGGTGCATCCGTTTGTACACATAAACTAGGTTGTACTATAACCCGACACGTTTCATGCCGCAATCGCTTAAACCGTTGCAGGCGATACATCACTTCATAGTCTTCCACCCAACTGGCAGGATAAAAACCACCAATGTCAAGTAATGTCTGGCGACGGAACGCTGAACATGCCCCAGAGACAATTAAGGAACTGTTGAAATGGCTCCAAGCTAAACGCCATAGATGGAGACGGGCATATTCGTGTTGCTGGAAGAATTGTAATATTCGTCCCAACCGGGAGGGGGTACAGGAAGGGATGACCGTCCCACTCACCACCTGCACATCAGGATGCCGGACAAAGGTTTCCCGTAATGCTCGGATAGAACCAGGGTGAAGACGGGTATCTGCATCCAGAATCAAAACCACATCCGTATCACTTAATTCCATCGCTTGGTTAATACTATCCCCTTTACCGCTATGCTCCTTCTGTAAAACAACTAAATTGGGATAACGTTGGGAAATCCCTAGGGTGCCTTGAAACGTAAGTTCATAATTGGCATTTAACCAAGAAATTGTATTATCCGTAGAGCCATCATCAGAAATAATAATAGCATCGGGGGAATCGTCTTGATTCAATACAGTGGTCAATGTGGGAACAAGGGCGGACTCTTCATTCCAAGCCGGTATAATTACCGTAATGGTGGGAGGAGAAGACCACTCCACCCCCTGCCGAGTCCGGTTCCACCGTCTTTCGGCAAACCTTAAGACAAGAAGCCATTGACATACATCATAGGCAAGAATGAATAGAGAAATACTTAAAAACCAATCTATCCTTCCCTGAATGCCAGATAGGATAATGGCGATGGGGATCAAACCAGAAATGATGAAAAATATCGGAAAGCTCAGTCCCTGAAACAACATGGGGAATGGATTTTGGATCAAAACAGGAGACTGAATGAAGATAATATGAATGCCGGCGGGGGGGTATACTGACCGATATTAAATATATCCCTGGTTCCTGTAATGGCTTGCCCTACAAATAAAAGAACTGCGAAACAATTGAAAATAACATGGAGATAACGCCAGCGGTTGGTTCGATCCTGGTAAATATCAGGAATAATTGCAAGGGAAAATACCATCAGCAGGGATGCTATAATTCCATAATAATAATGGGAAATAAACCATTCATTATCACGGCGGAAGACTCCATCCTGACCACCTAAAATCACCAGCCCAACCCCAGTCAGAACCGCAAAAATTGCCCGCCAATAGTTTTCCCTGGCTTGATAGAGAAGTGTCAAAGTGGCAACAGTGGCTACCACCATGGAAATAATAAAAATAAACAGGAATTGATTCGTCTGCCAAAGGTTATTCGGAATAATATTCTTGAACACAATGGAATAAACCAAAGCGACTAAAGTAACCACAACCACAACACCAGTAAGATACCGTCCAAATTGAACATGATCAATGGCTACTGTGACTGGTTTCTTTGGTTTATCAGTGCCACTATCTTGTAAACGACGTTGGCGGGTTTGCCAAGCAAAATGAAGTACAATCCCCACTAATGGATAGATTAAGATGACCGCAAGGGCGGGGTGAATCAGT
>CAIUCS010000026.1 GCA_903897715.1 uncultured Synechococcales cyanobacterium | reverse complement strand
TTATCAAAATCGCCATCAGAACCCCATTTGAAGGAATCGGCAAGCCTGAACCCCTCAAACATGGATTGAAAGGATATTGGTCTCGCCGAATCACAGACGAACACCGTCTTGTATATAAAGTTCAAGATGACTCAATTCTGATCGCTCAGTGTCGATATCACTATTAGCCTAACGGTGAGCGTCACCCGCCGCAAACAACCTCTCGATCTCAACGAAAAAAACGAAACGGTCGGGTGCAAGCGGATTGTTAGCCTGCGTTCCACGAGCTACTTGGCAGCAACAAATTCCTCTACGGTCAACCCCGCATTGCGAATTAAACTTCGCAATGTTCCTTTTGCCACTTCACGATGATCAGGAACCGAAAGCGTGGCAGTTTCTTCATCTTTCGTCATGATGATATGACTACCTGTTTGCCGTACAGCCTCCCAACCTAACGATTCAAAGACACGCACGACTTCGCGCCCACTCATCACAGGTCATCACAGGTAAAGAAGAACTCATTATGCTACGACCTCAACCTGATAGGTCTCCACAGTCAGCGGCATCCCACGCTCTGCTCGAACCTGTAAACAGGCGGCGATCGCATCCTTGATATTTTCAAGAGCTTCTTGTTTTGTCTGACCTTGACTCACACAACCCGGAATACTAGGGCACTCCACAACCCAAACTCCATCTTCATCGCGATCGAGCGTTACGCTAAACCTCATACCCGTTTCCTCGACAAAAGACTGACCTCTACCATTTTACTCTGCCATGCCAGCCATCTCCAAGCAGTTCAGATGAATGGAAAGATGATAATCAACACGGCAAGAATCAGTGCAATGCCTTGGAAGATGCTGAATACGCTTGAAACCAGTGACTCTCAACGCAGCGGTCTAACGGTGAAGTTGTGCGGCGGTAGATAACCTCGAACTTTCTCCGATAACCTCTGTGCCGTCCGCACCAACGCAGTGTTAGGTGGCTATCAACTACCTGATTGACTGACAAAACTTCTCAGCCAAAACCCCGAAAGCCCTCACCCTAGCCCTCGCCCATCGGAAGAGGGAACCGGAGGGGTGGACCGGCTCCCCTCGCCCCCTGGGAGAGGGGTTGGGGGTGAGGGCGTACAACTTTTGTCAGTCAACCAGCTTAAAAACACTAGATTACAAAGATTCAACCCACTTTACCCAAAGAAAATCTGTTATATTGATGGGTGAAAATTGATCGGATTCAAAAACCACGTTTTAATATCGGGTAGGTGCAAAAATGGTCAGGCAAGCACGGAAACAACATCAGCCAGTTGAACGCCTAGAACCCCAAACTTTACCGTGGCTCAGAGGCAAACACTTTCCCATTGCAAACCTGATCATCATTCTCGGGTTGGGATTTTTAACAGCTTGTTCCAAAGTCAACAAGGTGAATTACGAGAAAATCCAAACTGGCATGAACGAATCTGAAGTGATGGAAATATTGGGCAACCCAACTGAAACCGCCAGTATAGGGCTTGGTCCTTTTTCAGGCACAAACTCTAAGTGGATTAGTCACGAAGGAACCATTAATCTTGTCCTCGCCAATGGACAGGTGATTAGCAAACATTATACCGTCGGTCAATCTCCAGGTTCAAATTAAGTGTTCACCAAATATAGTAAACATCGACGTAACCATTCTAAGCCCGTGCCATGACACGCCGACACAAATACCCCTTGAGGAAATTGTAACTGAACCCTGGCTAACAGCTCAGCCTCCACTTGATCAATTTTATTGAAAACTAACAGTGACGGCCCAGGGGTGATTGGCATAGCTTCCAAGATGGTTTCAACTGCTGTGATGTGATTTTCCCAAGCGGCATGGGAAAGGTCAACCACATGTAACAAATAATCTGCCTCCGTAACCTCTTCCAAGGTGGCACGAAAAGCATCCACCAACGAAGGTGGTAGTTCGTGAATAAAACCAACAGTATCAGTGAGCAGGAGGACTTGGGGGGTTTGGTGAATGGGATGGACTAGGGTTAATTTCCGGGTTGTGGGATCAAGGGTGGCGAATAATTGATCTGCCGTTAAAACTTCAGCATGGGTTAGGGTATTAAGCAGGGTGGATTTACCCGCATTGGTGTATCCCACTATAGCAACAGATACCACCTCTTGTAATTGACGGAGTTGCCGCAGACGGGAACGATGACATTGCAATTGGTCAACCTGTGTTTGTAAGCGGCTAATACGCCGTTGGATGGCACGACGTTCAGACTCCAACTTGGTTTCTCCAGGACCACGGGTGCCAATTCCACCGCCAAGCCGAGATAATTCCCGTCCCCTTCCCATTAATCGGGGCAGCCGATATGCTAATTGGGCAAGTTCCACCTGTAATTTACCAGCCTGGGACTGGGCTCTTTGGGCAAAAATATCTAAAATCACTTCCGTTCGATCCACAACCCGTACCCCAATCCATCGCTCCAAGTTGCGGACTTGACTGGGGGATAGATCCCGATCAAACACAATCAGGTTTGCTCCTAAGGTTTGGGCGGTCAAAGCAATCTCTTCCATCTTACCCTCCCCCACCACCGTTTGTGGGTGGGGATGAAAACGTCGTTGGATGAGGGTTTGTACGACTGTTCCTTGGGCAGATTTTACCAATTGAGCCAGTTCATACAAACGCTCTTCAAATTGCTGACTGGTTGTATCATGGGTCATTACTCCAATTAATAAAACCCGATCGCCATGGGGGTCTTGCTCACGGGTTGATCCATTTCGACGGAATTCCGTCTCTAAATCTTCAATTAGGTGGGAAAAGTTGACCTGACTGACTCTATCCAGGCTCAGGGGGTCAGATACTTGCCAAGGTGATAATTGTTGATAATTTACCCCCTCTGATGGGGTGGATGAAACCATGGGCAGTAACTGAGCTAAATAAATATGATGAATATAGCCGCTACCGCCGCCGCCCCGTTTTTGTAGCCCCTGTCCAGAGAGGATTAGAACAACCAAAACATCCAATCGTTGTTTTGCCATAATCGTTAGGGTGGAATCATTAGGGGGGTTCTCACCAAACTGAGTGGTTACACATCGAATCCCACATAACCGTCCATCGCCGTAACGAGGTACTTCAATCAGGGGAATTTGGGTTTGCCTGGGGGTTCCTACTCCTACCCGAATAACCTGTCCCCGTCGATTCAGATACACACAAATGGGTTGACCAATATCGGTACTAATTGCCCCTATTCGTTCAGCAAATTCAACAGTTAATAAAGAATCGGCGGGTAGACGCTGAGCATATACCCGCCGAATTTGTTTCAGTTGACTTGGCTTTAACCCTTGTAAATGACCAAAAATGGGATCAGACATTTAGAGAACGGAGGC
This sequence comes from uncultured Synechococcales cyanobacterium, assembly GCA_903897715.1. Classification (GTDB taxonomy): domain Bacteria; phylum Cyanobacteriota; class Cyanobacteriia; order CAIUCS01; family CAIUCS01; genus CAIUCS01. The sequence continues at coordinate 4,539 of CAIUCS010000026.1, read as the reverse complement.
GTAAACTCCTTTTTCAGGCACCGTCACGTATTCAGATACAATCTGACGGAACTCCTCTCCATCAATGGTTTCTTTTTCGATTAACAGGTCAACCAACCGATCGATGACTTCACGATTTTGTTCAATGATAGTACATGCACTCTGATAACAGTGGGCAACAATTTCTCGAACTTGACCATCAACTCGAGAAGCAATTTCATTGGAGTACTCTGAACGGGTCATCAAATCTCGTCCAAGGAAGACTTCACCCATCTGCCCTTCTAAGGAAAGTAATCCTAAATCAGACATGCCATAACGGGTAACCATTTGCCGTGCCATGGTGGTGACCTGCTGTAAGTCATTACCAGCCCCTGTGGTAACTTCAGCATCGCCAAAAATCATATCTTCCGCGGCTCTTCCCCCCAACGCCCCAGTAATTCTGGCTAAAATTTGAGACCGGGAAATGAGAAACTGTTCTTCGGTAGGGGCAAACCAAGTTAGACCTTGAGCCTGTCCCCTGGGAATCAAGGTTACTTTTTGAACGGGGTCATGATCCTTCAATAGGGTACCCACCATGGCGTGACCAATTTCATGGTAGGCAATTAGACGCTTGCTCTTACCATCCACCAAAGGAGTCCCTTCCATCCCAGCAACAACCCGATCCACCGCATCATCAATTTCAAGCATGGTAATGGCATCCTTCCGACGTCGAGCCGTCAAAATAGCTGCTTCATTTAACAAGTTTGCTAAATCAGCACCAGAAAAACCAGGGGTACGACGGGCGATCGCCTCTAATTGTATTTCTGGTGCCAGTTTTTTGTTCCGGGCATGAACTTCTAAAATTGACAAACGACCTTTAATATCAGGGGTATCTACGGTAATTTGTCGGTCAAACCGTCCAGGGCGTAACAGAGCAGAATCCAACACATCAGGTCGGTTAGTGGCAGCAATCACAATAATCCCAGTATTACCCTCAAACCCATCCATTTCAGTTAACAATTGGTTTAAGGTTTGTTCCCGTTCGTCATTCCCACCCCCAATTCCAGCTCCCCGCTGCCGACCCACAGCATCAATTTCATCAATGAAAATAATACAAGGGGCATTTTCCTTAGCTTTTTTAAATAAATCCCGAACACGGGAAGCACCAACACCCACAAACATTTCTACAAATTCCGAACCGGAAATGCTAAAAAAAGGTACACCAGCCTCACCAGCGATCGCCTTTGCTAGTAATGTTTTCCCAGTGCCAGGCGGACCAACTAAAAGTACACCTTTAGGAATCCGGGCTCCAACAGCAGTAAATCGTTCTGGTTTCTTAAGAAAGGTAACAACTTCCTGTAACTCTTCCTTAGCCTCTTCAATCCCTGCCACATCATCAAACATAACCCCGGTTTTGGCTTCCATTTGAAAGCGAGCCTTTGATTTACCAAAGCTCATAGCTTGTCCGGGACCACCAGGCACCCCATTAGAACGGCGGAATAGGAAGAATAAGCCGGTCAATAACAGAATCGGAAACACCAAATTCCCTAGAAAGCCCCATATTGCCCCATCACTTTTGGGAACATGGTAATCAAAATTAATGTTGGCAGCCCGAAAACGGGAAATTAACTCCGGTGTATTACCAGGGAGGTCAACCCGCAAGCGTTCCACCCGATTTTCCAATTCTGGATCAGTTGCTTCCACAATCGCAGTGCGCCCTCCTTCGTAGAGATCCACACTGGTAATGCGATGGGCATCTAAGTATTCTAAAAATCGACCATAGGTCATGCGAGTACTCGCAGTATTTTGCCCCAAATCCACTGAAGTTTGAGAAAGTGTTCCCTGCCATAGGAAAAAACCAATCACTAGGATTGGTAAAGCCCATAAAAGGATAATTCGCCAAGACAACTTCATGATCAAACACCCCTTATATCTAGTGTTGAAATAATATTCACATCCCAAATTTTCATTTGTTAACTTCCGATTACTGACCTAGCTTGATAAATAAATTGAATAGACTGTGCCAAGGTTTGGAAGAATACACTGAATTCCCCATGCCACACGAAATTTAAGCTGTATTTAGATAAACAGATTCATTTTCAAACCTAGTGAGTCGATGACATTTATGTTTCAATTGAGTTACAAAATGTGAACCTAATATAAAATTTAACTTAAATCCATGTTCTTAGACAATCTTATTTTTATATTTCCGGGATGAAAGGACTTCAGGTTGATAATCACCATCTGCTGCATCCCCCATCTAAACTGCGGGGTACTCCCACCACACTGCTCTTAGCGGTTGACGGTGGGAGTTGTCACGGCTTATCTTTCCACTTGCTGACGAATCCAATTTAGAACTAAAGGGTTGACGATTTCAGGACATTCATCCTGAGGGCAATGTCCAGCTTGGTCTAATTCGACCCACTGTAGGGAGGGGTTGAGGGATGCCAGCATGGGTGCTAAAACAGGGGGAACCAACCGGTCCTGTTTTCCCCAAATTAAGAGCATTGGGATTTGAAGTTGTGGTAAGGCTACCTTGGCTGCATAATCTGGATTTCCACTGGGAGAACGGGTCATATGGGCTAGGGTGCGGGATGCCCCCTTTTCGTAGGCTGGACTGCAGAGGATATGCACCAGTTCATGATCCACTCGGTTAGGGTTAGCATAGGCTAATGTTGCCCAGTAACGAATCAAAGTAGGTCGGCGAATGAAATTGAAAAATGGGTCAAAAATAGGGGGTGATAAAAGGATGTGATTGAGGAGGGCGATCGCAGGTTTAATTAAATTGACGACTGGTTTGATGAACCGTAGCATCAGGGAAGGCATTGGCAATGGTAGCACTGATGCATCAGGTAAGTTAACCATAATCAATCCAGCCACCATTTCTGGATGGGCAACCGTAGCAGCAACACTGACTAAAGACCCCAAAGAATTCCCCATCAGTACCATAGGGCATTGGATAAACGTTTGCCAAAATTCAAAAACCTGTGCTGACCACAGGTCTATATTGAATGTGGTGACTGTTTTTTGGGAAGCCCCAAACCCAAGTAAATCCATCGCATAAACGGTGTGATACTGGCTCAAGGCAGGAATATTGTGTCGCCAATGCCCAATTGCTGCCCCAAATCCATGTAATAACAACAGGGGAGTAGGGGATTGTTGGGGGGAATGGGCACGGATGTAGGAGTAACGAATGCTCCAACCCCGCCACACCCAATTCCGTTGATAACCCACTGCCGAATGCCATCTGCAGGGGGTCGGTGGCGGTTGATGGGATAGTTTTGCCATGGGGTAGTCCGTTTAGATTAAATCATTGAATCACACTTCCATGGAGTTGTGGCAGGTTTTTACCAAAACAGCCCTAGAGGTCAAGATGTGCTACTGTCATTTTAATTATTCCAGTAAGCCATTATTACACTTAAGCATATGGTTCGGTTCCAAGTTAGAGCCCATACACAATTAGGAGAATCCATCTCCTTAGTGGGGTCATGCCCAGAACTAGGTTCCTGGGATATTCTGAATCGGATTTCTTTGGAGACTGACAGTGGACACTACCCCCTGTGGTGGGTTGATGTAGCCATTGATTCAGCAATGGCAGACACCATCCGTTATAAGTATGTACGGAATCACTCCGACGGGTATGGTGAATGGGAAGGATGGGGGTGGGACCGGTGGATTCCGGTGGAGCCAGACTTACCCCCAATTACGGTGGATGATGGTTGGCTGGGGGTTATTCAGCCATGGCCCTATGGTTATTTCCAAAACCCTATCCCCCAGCTACCGCCCCCTAAAGGTAAGGATAGCTTGCAGGTGGTTGTTATTGGCAGTTCCGTCGCGTTAGGATGCAATGCCTGGCTATTAAGGGGATGGGCATGGCGGCTCCAACAGGTGTTATATGACCAATTTCAGCACCAATTGGTTAATCTTGCTGAAATTGGGGGGACAGTCACCTCCACCATTGCCCGTTATCCCATCCTGGTTACCCCAACAAAACCCGATGTGGTCATCATTAGTTTATCCCTTGGTAATGAAGGGTTAGCCCATTGTGCTTCTCACCATAGAAGAGCGGTGCAGCGACGGTTTGAAAGTGGAATCCTACAACTAGTTGAAATGACCCAACAGTTGGGAGCACGACCTATTTTAGGGAGTGTTTACCCCAATGGGGACTATACTGCAGAACATGGTTGGCTATTGAGGGATACCCATGAACGGATGGTCAGCTTGGGTATTCCCCTCTTCAATTGGCTGGATGCCTTAGACGATGGACAGGGACGGTGGCAGCCCGGTACTGGGATGGATGGGGCTCATCCCAATACGGAAGGGCATCGTCGAATGTTTGAAGTCATTGATCTTTCCTTATTTCAACGGAATCGGAATGAGTTTTACCAAGGACTCCTACCCCAGACCCCATCCTTAGAAATTTCGGTTTACCAAGACGGCGATTTTCAAATCCTTGCCTATCCCACTGAAAAAAGATTACGGGTCATTAATCCATCCCCCTATCCTTACACCATTGCTCCCTACTGCGACAATCTACAGTCTGCATTACGGTCTGTGTTCCAAACCCATCCCCAATTCGTC
>CAIUCS010000025.1 GCA_903897715.1 uncultured Synechococcales cyanobacterium | reverse complement strand
TAGGGTTTCTTCTGTTTCGTGGTTATTTTGAACGCAAGCTTACTTCAATGATAATGTCAGCGATCGTTGGACTTTTCTATGGGGGGCTCCTCCTAGGGTTACTTCCCAATCAACCCGGCGTATCATGGGAGGGTCATTTATTTGGATTTATAGGGGGCTGTATTGCCGCAAAAATGCTGGCTGAATAATCAATTGAATGGTAAACCAGGAGGAAGGGTTGTAATCTAATCGTAAGTGTTTACCCTCCTCTAGGGGAGAAACATCGGGGTTAGCCCGCAATCCTCTTTAAGGGGGGAGTAACGGTTATATCTAATCTGTAATCTAATCTTTAGATGACTTACCGTTGAATCATCCTAGATTGCATTTATAATTTTTAATGGGGATTAACCACTAATCCAATTTACCCCACCATTCATCATCCAAAAAAACTAAACTCAAAAAGTGATTTGTAGTTGAATTTGTGTAAGCAAAATCCATGCAAAAATTACTTTTTGATAAACTTTTTAAATCACTTATTATTGTCTGACTCAGGAGAATTGATTTGGTCGCAACGTCCTTTAAGACCCTAAAATCTCAGGAAATATTTGCAAACGCTCAGCGATTGATGCCGGGTGGGGTCAGCTCACCGGTAAGAGCCTTCAAATCCGTGGGAGGGCAACCCATTGTGGTGGATCGAGTCAAGGGTGCCTATCTTTGGGATGTAGACGGCAACCAGTACATTGACTATGTTGGTACATGGGGACCGGCTATTTGTGGTCATGCCCATCCTGAAGTTATCAAAGCCCTCCATGATGCCTTAGATAAGGGTACCAGCTTTGGTGCTCCTTGCCTATTAGAAAACATATTAGCGGAAATGGTAATTGATGCAGTACCCAGTATTGAAATGGTACGGTTTGTCAATTCAGGGACAGAAGCCTGCATGGCAGTTTTACGATTAATGCGAGCCTTTACTAAACGTGACAAAGTAATCAAATTTGAAGGCTGTTATCACGGTCATGCTGATATGTTTTTAGTCAAAGCTGGTTCTGGGGTTGCCACCCTAGGGCTACCAGACTCTCCGGGGGTCCCAGAAGCAACAACCCGTAATACGTTAACTGCTCCCTTTAACGATTTGGAAGCAGTGAAGGTTCTGTTTGATGAAAATCCTGAACAAATCGCTGGTGTAATTTTAGAGCCAGTCGTCGGCAATGCAGGATTTATTTCCCCTGATGCTGGTTTTTTAGAAGGTTTGAGGGAATTAACTCGTGACCATGGATCATTACTGGTTTTTGATGAAGTGATGACTGGGTTTCGGATTGCCTATGGAGGAGCCCAGGAGAAGTTCAATGTTACCCCTGACTTAACCACCTTGGGTAAGGTCATTGGAGGGGGTTTGCCGGTAGGAGCTTACGGAGGCAGAAAGGATATTATGGGTTTGGTTGCCCCAGCAGGACCCATGTACCAGGCGGGAACCCTTTCAGGCAACCCATTGGCGATGACAGCAGGAATCAAGACGTTAGAGCTACTGCGTCAACCAGGAACCTATGAAACATTGGATCGATTGACGAAGAAATTGACCTTAGGACTGCTCGACATTGCCAAAGCAACGGGTCATGGAGTTTTTGGTGGACAAATCAGTGCCATGTTTGGTTTATTTTTTACCCATGAACCAGTTCATAATTACGAAGATGCAAAAAAATCAGATCTAGCTAAATTTAGTCGATTTCACCGGGGAATGTTGGAAAGGGGGATATACTTGGCTCCCTCCCAATTTGAAGCAGGATTTACGTCCCTTGCCCACACCGATGAGGATATGGATCGAACCCTTGCGGCGGCTAGTGAGGTGATGGTCAACCTTTAAGTTGTGAATAATGGGCTGCGTAGGACTCGAACCTACAACCTACGGATTAAGAGTCCGCAGCTCTACCATTGAGCTAGCAGCCCATACTATCTGATTTTTTATTATATCGTTACCAAGGTAAATTTTATGCCCAATAGAGTCTAGATCCTCTAAATCCTTTGAGAACCTTCGTCGTCCATCCTAGAAACGAACGATCTGAAACTGATTAGAACTGGTCACTGTATCCATATCCTCTAATGGATGATTTATATCCTGCACTGTATCCTCTACTATGGGGCTATAGGTAGCAAACTGTGGCAAAATTTCCTTGGCAAACGCCTCTGCGGCTCTGGATCGATAACGGTTGGGGTTATAAATTACCGATAACATCCGTTTTACAGTAACTTGTTCAATTTTGATTTGCCGCAAGACTTGCATTTGTAATTCCTTTTCAATTGCTGAAACTGAAACAAATGCTGCACCTAGCCCTGCTTGTACAGCATTTTTGATGGCTTCAATTGAGTTTAATTCCATTTCCACTCGTAAACGGCGGGTTTCAATGCCATAACGAGCTAAAACCTGATCCAAAACTTTCCGAATAGTGGATTGAGAATCTAAAGCAATAAACTGTAACTTATACAAATCTTCCCGTTGGACGGTCTCAAGAGAAGCAAACGGATGGGAGTCTGACAGAATCAACGCTAATTCATCTTCAGCATAAGGAAGAACTTGTAAGGATTCATGTAACTCAGTGGGAATTTCGCCACCAATAATGGCAAGATCAATCTGCCCATTCGCAACACTCCAAGCAGTTCTTCGGGTTGAGTGAACGTGTAACTGTACCGTTACATCAGGATACCGTTGACGGAACATGCCAATCATTCTGGGTAGAAGGTAAGTTCCTGTTGTTTGACTTGCACCGACCACCAAAGTACCTCCTTGAAGATGTTGTAAATCTTCGATGGCACGGCAGGTTTCCTGACACAGTGTTAATATTTTTTCTCCATAACTTAGGAGTAGGTACCCTGCCTCAGTAAGTTGAGCCCTACGACCTCCTCGATCAAACAGGGGAACATCAAGCTGTCGTTCTAAGTTTTGGACTTGCAAACTGACGGCGGGCTGAGAAACATATAAACTATCAGCAGCCCGCTTAAAACTTCCTTCAGCTGCAATAGCCTTGAGAATACGAAGTTGATCCAAAGTAAAGGGGAGGTCAGACATAAAAATATAAATCTGGAGAAGTCTGAGAAGAAGACATTTATTCTATTTCATAGATATATATTCATGCTCTCATGTCAGTGGCAACTCTTAACGACTGGGTGAAGTAAGAAACCGTAATTCTCCAATATTAGAATAAATCTGATCCCCTAACCATGATTAAAATATACCTCATTAAAACCGTTAGATTGGTAACCGTTCCCCCTAGGGGATGAACCAGCGGGCATAGCTCGCAACATTCTTTGCCGGGGGAGTGTGGACAGTTATGTAGATGATATATAGCCATTGATGTAATTTAGGTGCATCCCAATTTTGCAGCCCTCACCCTCAATCCGGTTCCCCTTCTCACAAAAAGGGAGAAGGGGTTGGGGGCAAATTTGTAACATTGAGATACTCTCCGTGATCTTGCCTTCCAATGGGACTCCCTAGTATTCAGTCTGGCTCCATCCCTAGGGGGATGATTCTTGAGAGTGATGGGAAGAAACTAATCCGTCCGATGAATGAATCTTGGCAAATCCGTTATCATAAACATAATAACTCAATTAAAAAGTGGACTAAATCTATGGATTGGCTAACGATTATAAGCTGGGGGTTGGGCTTAACTTTAGCTGGTATGACCCTGATGTTTATCTTCAGAATTGTGATGACTTGGTATCCCCAAGTAAACGAAGGACGATTGCCCTTTAGTTTGGTCACCTACCCCACTGAACCATTTTTAGCAGTCACCCGAAAATTGATCCCTCCCATTGGTGGAGTAGATATGACCCCAATTCTTTGGGTAGGGGTTTGTAGCTTATTGCGGGAATTACTGCTTGGACAACAAGGTTTAATTACATTACTGTCTCGTTTGTACTAGTGGGTATCCATGGTTGATTCTCCAACTGATGAGTTGTTCCCATCAATACCATCCAATGAACCGATAGCTTGTCAAGAACCGGTTCTATGCCCCCACTGCGGTCGTACTGCCTCCAATGGCGTGAAATGTAAGGGAATTTGTGTATCTGATAGTAATTACTAAAGTTGACAAAATTGTTGGATGGATTGCCAAATCTGGGAAATCACATTTCCTAACGAATGATCACTAGCAAGCGTTATTAATTGAACCCATGGACGGGTTTGGCTATAGTCTCGACTGGACTGGCAAGGGATTACTTCATCTTGCTCGCCATGGATGATTAGGGTAGGTAGGTTGCGTTGAACGTCCTCTAGTTTGTAGTTTTTTGCATCAGAAATAAAATTAAAATGCAATGGTAACTCACGACCATACCCAAAATGATAAACGGAAAAATAACCATCGTCTTTCCATTGTTTCTGTTGGTGACATGTTAGTCGATGCATCCAATTTTCAGGAAACCCAAATGCGGGAGCAAGTAATATAATTCGTTCTACCTGAGGGCACTGCTCTGCCACCCAAACTGCTGTCAAGCCCCCAAAACTCGATCCTATCAACGTCACGGGTTCACTGGTTGAAGGTAAAGTACCCACCACTTGTTCAATTTGACGAGTAAGGGTGAGATGGGAAAAATCATTTTGGTTAAAGTCTAATACCTCTAATGGTTGATTCACTGTATGAAAGCGATCGCGAAAATATTTTGCTTTCGCCGAATGGGGAGAAGAACTAAATCCATGCAAGTAATAATAATTCATAAACCTTATGGATGGAAGGAAACCATACAGTATTATTAAAACCGACATTGGGAAAGTAACAGGAGTTAATTCAGAAGATAGTAGCGGCAGTCAGTCAGGGGCTTTAACCGTTAGAAACCTGCTTCCGGTTCCGACACCAACCCTCACCTTGCATCCCTCTTCCTTTGGCAAAGGAACGTTGAAACACCAGCCCCTTCTCTCCAAGGGAGAAGGAGCCGGGGGTGAGGGCTGACCGGGCGACTAAGCTTAACCTAAATTTGGATTACTTTAAAGTTAAGCGTTCGGTTTTTCGCATTAATTCACTTATGGTGACATTGGGTTGGGGTTGCCCCTCAAATACAGTCCCCACCTTGCCGCTAAAGAAGTTAACATTGGCAATATGATAAGCCACCTGTGGCAAGGGAACATAGCCTACCTTAGGAACTGTGGTTTCTGCGTTTTGCAAGTAAAATTTGACAAAATCTCCTAAAACAGGGTTAGTTTGAGCTTGTCGGGCATTGACATAAATAAACAACGGACGGGCAAGGGGTTGATAGGTGGAGTTTTTAACGGACTGAAAATTCGGTAAAATGGCACCATTGCCAGCATCAATTGCGATCGCCTTTAGCCGGGACTGATGTTCTTGGTAATAAGCCAACCCAAAATAACCCAATGCATTTGGATCCCGACTGACTAACTCTGCTAATACCTCATCATCTTCGCTAGCTTCATAATCAGAACGGCTAGATCCATCCTGACCAATGATAGATTCTACAAAGTAATCATAAGTGCCAGAATCCTTCCCGGGACCAACTAGCTTAATTGGTCGATTTGGCCAGGAAGAACGAACTTGGTTCCACCGGGTGATTTTCCCTTGGGCAGCGGATTCCCAAAGTTTTTTTAATTCGGCGACGGTCATTTCATTTGCCCAGTCATTTTTGGGATGAACCACCACTGTTAGGGCATCAAAGGCAACAGGAACTTCCAGAAAAGAAATTGAACCCTGTTGACAAGCGGTCAATTCTTTTTCTGAAATAGGTCGGGAAGCGTTATTGATGGAAGTCTGACCTAAGCAAAATTTCTTGAACCCCCCTCCAGTTCCAGAGAAGTTTAACTGAATGCTAGCTTCCGGGTTTTTCTTTTGAAAATCTTCTACGATGGTTTTAGTGATGGGATAAACGGTGCTGGAACCATCTGCACTAATTGGCTGGGATAGTTGGACTTGGGAACCAGCCGTACAACTACTCAATAAACCCATTAAACCAATTGCCATCAATCCATGACGAACGCAAGCATTCATGCGCAATAACTCCCATTATTAATTAATCTAAGTGGCGATGAAACAAAGTGAATGGAAACGTGACGGCATTCCATCGTTAACCCTAACCCCTTTGGGGATTGATTGATTTGAAAAAATACCCATATCTATTTCCAAAAGCTTGTTTAATCTTTTTTGTTTTAATCTAAATAGTAGGAACCAGAGATGGTTTTACCCCCTGTTGACTCGGATTAGTTCAAAAACTAGTTCCAAAAAGATGACGACTTCTCTTTAGGGAAAATCCATCCTGAATCAACCTTTGAGATACCCATCCAATCAATGAGGCAATGGAATTCAACTGCCATATAATTTGTAGTTAAAGTTTATTTTTTATGATTATTTCAAATTAAGTTGATTTATCACGGTGCTTTAGCAAACACTAAGCTTAAGAAATTCCAAAATATAGATGGTTCAATGGTGGAGTTTCTGCCGCCGTTTGACCTGGAGTCCTGGTTGACTGACCAAAGTTGTACCCCCTCACCACCAACCACTAAGAGCAGTCTGGTGGGAGTACCCCGCAGTTTAGATGGGAAATAGCATTGATAAGCCTTGCTACAGGTCGATGAATTTTCCACTGATAAAAGGGATAAGTTGGTAAAATAAAAAAGCTATTTTATTAATTTTCATTCCATGTCCACCCCGAAAAAAAAGCTTACCCCTGCTCAAGAAGCATCTGATCCGTCAACCAGCCCAGAACGATTGGCGGAACTAGCAGCACAGGATATTAAACTTAGTCGGGCGGTGGCAAAAAATAGTACAACTCCCCCAGATATCCTCAAAACACTTGGGGAGTCAGGTGATGAAGCCACCCGTAAGTCAATTGCGGGTAACCCCAATTCGCCCACAGATACCTTAACGCGACTTGCCACCCAATTTCCAGAGGAAGTAATCCAAAACCCTGTCTTTGATTTACTACTTTTAGAAAACCCTAACTTATTATCCGAAATTCCCCTAGCTAGTTTGCGTAGCCTGTTAAAGCGTCAAAGTATTCCCATTGCCTTTCTCAGTTGGGCTGCAAAACACGAAGATGTGGGGGTGCAATTAGCTGTAGCCCTCAACCCCCTCACCCCAGCGAAGGCGGTAAAAGGGTTAGTGATGTCGCCCTATCCTAATGTTCGCGCTGCTGCAGAACAACATATTAACTATGCCGAAGCGGATGATGATTTTGATTGGCAAAGAGCTTTTTGGGAAGGGATTGGTACAGATGATTTAGTGCAGAAGAAAGAAAATATTGAACCATTACTCACTCGGGATTTAATTGATCCCCGTGTTTTTCCAGAATTATCAAAGGAATTTCGACTGGAGTTGGCAAGTGGCAAAAATACAAATCTAGGGGTACTGAAGCGATTTTGCCAGGATCCATCGGAGGATGTGCGATCAGCCCTACTGGAGAATCCATCCCTGACTCCTGAAATCCTCCAAGCGCTGGAGGCAGATCCTAGTCAAACTATCCGGGAACAAGTGGCAAACCATGACCAAACCTACAGGCACCCCGATTCGGAAAATGAATTTATTCGTGCCCATATCGCCCGTATCACTACCGACCAATCTGTACTTGAAAGGCTTAGTGCCGATTGGCATTGGCGGGTGCGGGAAGCGGCGGCTGAAAATCCAGCCTTAAATTTGCGAGTGGATTCGGTTAATGAATATGCCCGTCGAAAATTAGCCCACCACCCTACTCTCAGTGAATCCCAAATCCGCTCCTTGGCGGTAGACCCGGATATGGGGGTCCAAAAGGCGATCGCCCAACATCCATCCCTACCATCAGACTTGGCAGTGGAGTTTGCCAAACGGGCGGACAAAGACTTGCGATTGGCAGCAGCCCAGCATCCATCCCTACCGATAGAGTGGTGCCAGCGGTTAGCCTTTGATGAAGACTGGCAGATTCGTCAAGCAGTCATTTACCGAGACAGCCTTCAGCCCAGTTTAATTCGTCAGATGGCTTACGATCCTGATTCAGATGTACGTCGGGCGGTGGCCATGAATCCACAATTGCCGCTAAGAGAGCTACAAATGTTAGATAAAGATGACCAATCTTCCGTTCGTGCTGCCGCCCTCTTTAATCCATCCCGTCCATTTAATGAAAAAATACTTCATGATCTATTACGTAAAGATACCTCATCCATAGTGTCCGGTATTACCGATGGACTTAAGTATCGTCAGAACATACCAGTCAGCCTCATACGCCAGTTAGCCACCAACTCAGATTGGCGGATTCGTCAAGGGATTGCCAGTCTACCAACAACACCAGTGGACGTGTTGCAAATTCTACTAAATGATACAGACAGTGATGTTCAACAAGCAGTCCTATCCAACCCATCCTGTCCAGGGGGGGTGGTAAAAGGAATACCCATAGGACGGGCATCCGATCCAGAAACTTCTAGTGATGAACTATTAGAATTATCAAAAAGTAAAGACTGGCGAGTTCGTCAAGCAGTTGCCGCCAACCCCAAAGCTCCCCTAGAAGCATTAAAAAAACTGAGTCTAGATACTGATCACGATATTCAAATCGCGGTTGCTGAAAACCCCAAGACGGATGCAGAGTCTCTTGCTAAGTTAGTTAATACCCGTCATAGTTACTGGCGGTGTCGCTTAAAAGTAGCAGAACGGGCAGATGTGCCAGCAGATTTATGCTGGCGATTGGCTCTAGATGGGGTACCTGGGGTTCGCGCAGCCATTGCAGATAATCCAACGGTTCCCCCCCATACCCGTCATCTTGCTTCCCTAGAATTAAGTGCCTTATTTGAATTAAATCTATTGGATGAACAATGGGATTATTTAATCCAAGGTATCCATAGCCAACACCTCAGGCAGACTCTTAATACCTCCAATTTACCCGATGCGTGTTTAGAAAAAATCCTGATTCATCATGATTGGGAGGTGCGACTACAATTAGCACGATTCACAACCCGTCCTGACTTGGTATTTGTATTACTCCAAGACGATGATAGTGATGTTCGCACAGCCGCGTCCCAAAACCCCCATCTTAAGAATTTAACCATTGACCATGTACGCAGTCGTTGGCAACTATATCCAGAACAACGAACCGCTGGACGGTTTAAGAAACAACCAGAAGATGCCCAAGCGTATCTGCAAGAAACACGACCGTCATTACTACAGGAACTACTGCCCTATACCAGTGACTGTCCCTGGGTCTGGCTACGACGGTTATTAGCCGCCCATCCTGAATTACCCGAAAAACAACTCCAACAATTGGTCGGGGATGGGGATTCTAAGGTGCGGGAACAGGTGGCAAACAGTAGGCGAATCCAAGCCGATCCCAATTCCACAAATGAATTTTTGCGAGCGCAAGCGGCAGCAACGGCTGACCTCAGTTGGGAACAAATGAATACTCTAGCCGAAGATCCATCCTCCATTGTTCGGTTATCTCTCCTAGCGAATCCAGGATTAGGGGATATCCTCCGTACCCAATTGACGGCTGAAATTAGTGAAAAGCCCACTAAGCAAACCTGGCAAAAAATACTTTCATTACCGGTTTGTCCAGAAATTTTATTGGATCAAGGGATACAGCATAAGGATTGGGAAGTGAGGCAATGGGCAGCCTCGTCTCCTTCTTTATTAATCAGTCATTGTGAACGGCTCAGTCATGACAGTGATTCAGATGTGATTAAGGCTCTGGTGGAAAATCCTCATCTTTCTCCCCACTGTCTATCCCATCTTAGTCATTCTGATAGTTGGCGAGTGCGGAAGGTTAGTGGCAATCCCTTACTACCAGCAGCGGATTTAGTCCGTTTATTGTGTGATGCCGATGGTGATGTGCAAGAGGCAGCCCTCAGAAATCCATCCCTGACCGATGAAATGCTTTGGGAAGCATTGAGTGGGGCAGGGACAGGAGAAATTGCTGCCCTCGTTCGTCATGGGGTTATCCGGGGAATGGAGTTTCCAGCGGAACAGCTACAACAATATGTTGAAAGTTCCAACTATGAAATCCGTCGGGCGATTGCTCCCTCTGCCCAACTAACATCCACTCAACTGGAGGCACTAACTCAAGATAAAAGATATGAAGTGAGTCGGGCAGCGTTACAAAACCCATTGGTCAGCGAAGAATTATTACGATATCATCTTCAGCATCGCCATTGGCGGTCTGTGGTGGTGAGCCAATTGCTCCAGCGCGATGCATTTACCCCAGAAGAACTGTTAGCCTGGGCGATCGATGATGATGTGGATATTCGGAAAGCCGTTGCCGCCCATGGTGCTACTCCACCCCATATCCTGTTAGATTTAGCTCGAGACGGGGAGGAGTCGGTGCGAGGGGCGGTCGCAGGGCATCCAACCCTCACGGAAAAAATTTGGAGAACGTTGGCTGAAGACCGTAGTGAAAGTATACAGAAACAAATGTCTGTCCACCCATTACGATACCGTAATGCCAAAATCAAAAATACATTCCTGCGTATGGAAATTGTTACGGATCCAGCGGCTACAGACTTGGAATTGATCGCCACCGCCACTGATAAAGACCCCGCCATTCGCACCCGAGTTGCCGCCCATCCCAACACCCCAGCGGATGTATTAGCGAAGCTTTCCTTAGACAACGATGAAGCGGTGGGCTTCGCTGCCCGTTCGAATCCAAATTTTCAACCTGAATTAGAGGTTCCCATTTTATTATTAAAGTTAACCGCAAGTAATAAACCAAGTTTCAGCCGATTCCTTGCCCTATTACGACCAGAAGTACCAGTCTCTTCTTTGGCAAAGAACTTTCGCAGTAGCTCCTGGTTAGAACGGTGTGCCATTGCCATGAACTCCATGACCCCT
>CAIUCS010000024.1 GCA_903897715.1 uncultured Synechococcales cyanobacterium | reverse complement strand
CCAATGAATGAACCGAGAACCATTCCCCCCTATCAATAAACTAGTGGAATAGTTTTCAGTAATTTTACCTTCCTGTTTTAACCATTTCTGCACTAATCCAATGTAATGGAATAATCCACAGTAGGCGAATGCCAAAAGGCTGCGGAATTGACGATTTCGTGGAGTACGGCAATTCAATCGATAACCACCTTTATATCCGCCTCCCCTATTATCATTCGTCCCACTTTCAAAGCGTAACTGTAAATCCAAAAAGGAATTAAAGAGCCCTCTTTCAGAAAGTTGTCTCAAACCGCCATAATCGGAGGAAGGGTCACCATTGACCAATCCAAAAATATCTGGGAAATAATCTAATTTGGAACGTAGGAGATTATGGAACATATCCCGACCGGCAAATGGAACTGATGCCTGATGGATCAGTTCGTTATTTCTCCAGATCGATAGGTCAGATGTTCCCCCACCCACATCAATGCAGGTGGTATGCACCATAGTTTGACCTAAAATATCAGCAAAATATTTGGAAAAAGCAATGCTTTCGGTTTGTAGTGGGTTCAGTGTATGGGTTTGACCAGTGATACCTTTAATATCATTTAATACATCTTGCCAGGTAACCCGATACTGATTTAGTTCCGCCCTAGAAAAAGCAGAGGGATAGGAAATAGACCATTCTATGGTTTGAACATTTTCCATAGCTGCCTGGGCTGAGATTAACCGCACCAGAAATGATAGAAATGGCTTTTGATACTTAAAGTTCTCCCATTTGATATTTGTTTTTACAGATTGACTGAACTCCCCAAACAAATTGGGAAAATAAATCCTCGCTTCCGTCATACATTGGGCAACCCCATTCACTGGTTCCTGCCATCCTAATGTGGTTATTGCAGTAGACATGGGTGGAACGTTCCCTAGAGGCTCTAACACATCTGGGATAAAGAAATCTCGATAAATGTGATCGTGAAACTCCTTAAATTCAACCTCTGAACCCAAGGTTACTTTTAATAAAGCGGGATTTAATTGGAATGGTTCAGGGTTTTGATTGCCCTTACGCATATAAATATTCGTAAACGAGGTACCAAAATCCACACCAACAGCCCATGTATCAATTGCCCCTGGCGCTGGTTGTGGAGTTTTTAAGGGAATCATCCCTATGAGCCGACCATCCTTTTGGGCTTCAAGAATATCAGGACGTTGATTTGACTTCCAGTAATGATAAGATTCTTGCCCAATTAAACGATTGGTCAGTATCCCATCATCCGTAGGTTGTTGGATTTGGAAGGAGTAGGAAACACCAACTTGATCAGATACGGATTCCAATAAAAAGAATTCAGTCCATTGAACTGCACCATTAGACGGCAGATTGGGCCAGAGAGCTATGGTTGGATAATCATCAGACAGCCTATTTTCAGGGATTAGGTCAAAGTCTTGCCTGACGGTATAGGGAACCCTGCGTTCAACACCAGAAAGTTGCATTGTCAACGAAATAGAAATTTTTCTTGGATGACCGCTATCGATTAAACGAATGGAGACATTTCGTTCTAAATCTTCACTTGAAAAATAATCTTGAACCCATGAATGAAAGGGAAGTAAAATGGTTAAGTTGTCAATCTTAGCTGTCCTTACCGTTTGATCCAACCATGAACCTGGAAGTAAACCTGGGGTTTCACTATAATAAAGTTCATCCAAAAAGAAATCACGGGGAGTGGCAAAACGTTCATTTCCCCCTCGGTGTAGATTGGGGTCAAAATTTTCTAAAGGGGCACTACCAATCACATTTATATCTCGAATGGGGATGCCTAAAATACCAGGAAGATTCCTGGGATCAATGATGTAGAGTTCATCATTCCTGCCCCTAGAGGGAATCACTTTCACATGGGAGTCTTGAATCACTGCTGCGGCAGGATGTAGGGCAGTAAATTTATGTCCTAATGGCATCCCAAAGGGAGTGGGTTGTTCACAAGGTTGATAACGACCATCACCTCGAACATTTAACTGGTCAATGAATTCATCCAAAATTCTAGCCACATTACCAGACAAGTCTGCATTAATTGGATTGTTCAATACCGCATTTCTTAAGTCTGCCAACCAAGGAGACAAAATATTTTTATGATTAGCAGCCAGTCCACTTTGAATGGGATCTTGGAAAAACCCTAATTCATCGTTTCTCCCATATTTTTGATTATAAACAGTCTCCCACTTTAACCAAGAAATCCTGCTTTTTATTTGATGTGGGAAATAACCTGTTGGGCAGATTAAGGTGGCAGGACTAGTCATACCAATGACTACACCATCTAATTCAAATAAAAAAATTTCTGACCATGCACCTTGATCCGGATTGATGGAAAGAACGCTATCTTCATCTCGGGGACGTAAGCCCCATATACATTTAGCAAATTGATTATCTTGCAAGTCTGGTAGTTGAACGGATGAAACAGTAATATCCAATCTTAAATTTTCAGCCAGTGCTAACGTTGCCAATAAACCCCGATACTGGGCAATGAGCCAATCTCGACTGGGATAGTTAGCATTTTTGAATGCGGAAATAAACTGCAAAGGTCGAGACCATGGACTGGGTACTGAATTAATTTCAGTGTTAATCCCCGCATCAAATTCCAGGGTATCTCCCAAATCTCTGAATAAGTTAACAGTTCCATCAATCCAAGTACCAGGTTTGTCACCGCCTCTGAAGTCAGTACTCGTTTTAGGAAGAAGGGGTTGAAAGGGCATAAATAGTTACCAATAAAAAACAACATTGATACATAATTGAACGGTGAATCAATAACATCCTTCTCATCACCATCGTTACACCAGCAAAAATCAATTACTTCCTCCAAGTAATTGAAATAGGTTATGGGCTAGACCAATCACCCCAAATTGGTTACTTAATTTCTGGTCAGCCAAATCATTTTTGATACTATCAAGACAATCCAATGGACGATTTTCATCAATCACCAGTTCGTCTAGTCTTTCATGATATTGACGGGGAGCATCTGGGTTAAATTCCTTACTAACAGTAGTAGCATTCAATTTTGGCAATCGAAACCAAATCCCTACCCCCCGATGGGATGTTGATATTTGTTCAATCCATACCAAAAAGTAATAGGACCAGAAAGTCAAAATCTTATTATGTTCCACTTCACTATTGGATGAAACATCAGGTTTTCCATCCTTACCTCCCCGCAATGAAAAATAATAATGAAACCACGGAGCACCCTTGGCAAAATTACAACTTCCTAAGGTTTTGGCATCCTGTAATTCCAGTGAAAAATTATAAAGCCAAGCATAGGCAAACTTTACCCCCTGACTAAGTTGCTTCCAGGTTTGGTCAGCATCTGGTAAATCATCCCAAATCAATCGCTCACTGGAAGTACGGCTAATGTAGGAACCCTTGGATTCGCCATGAGTACCAAAGTTTTGGAAACCATGATTAATCGCCAAACCAGCATACAATTCAACAAAATGAGCATCATTTCGTTGATTAGTTCCTCCGGTAAATGAACGATATTGTTTTTTATCATGGTCACCAATTAAATAGATCCGATCAAAACTACCATGGGCTTGCTCGGTTAAATACTGTAAGGCTGCCTGGGTATTTAAGGCAAAGAAACGAGTTTCAGCATAAACGGTTTGGTTGCCATCATCAGGTTTTTCAAATCCAAAGTAGGGTAGCAATAATGAAGCATTTATTCGTATATTTGTTCGCAACCCTTGATCCGTTAACTGATTAGCCAGTAGTTTGGCGAGGGTAGGGATTCCCGAAGCTCCTGTACCACCAAAAATACTACCAAAAAAATGTACAATAACTTGGTTATTGCCAGCCCCTAAATCATCTTGCACACTGGCGTACAGTCGTTGCCAGCCGTTTCGTGCCCCTCCCCCAGGTCCACGGGCAATTTCCAACTCCAACCGGCTCATGACGATGGAACCGATGGGCGGTCTTCCCCTAAACCCAACCCCCAGATCGGCAACTTGCTCCTCCGGGCTATATAAGGCATCAAATAATTTTCCCAATTGCGGAGTCTGATATTGTAAAGCTGGTTTATTAAAAAT
>CAIUCS010000023.1 GCA_903897715.1 uncultured Synechococcales cyanobacterium | reverse complement strand
TGGGGTTCCTGTTCGTTGAATCGTTTACCCCATCCTTTGCCTAAATAATTCTGGATAGCTTTGCCGTCTTGGTGGTAATCCTTACCATTTTTGACTATCTTTTGGCTATGGACATTCCATGCCTTTCTCCTTGACTCTACCTCTTTATTTACATCTCACGCATAACTGCCCAGTACCAAAGAAACATTAGCCATTTCTCCATTCAACTGCAAGATGCTGTAACTCAACTGAGGTATAAGTATCTGCTTTTAGCATTCCTGCCCAATCTTGCCGTAACTTAGCCTTGCCATTTTGGGCAACCTGTTTTAGCAAAATACCAATAAATGTTAGTACTTCGGTTCTCAAATCTGGTGATAGTTCGCGAATTACTTCTTCCAAGGGCTTTGTAGATATATCTATAGTATTTACTAAGGTATTTTTTAGCTTAGTATTATTACTAGAACAGCGCAGACTTGCCCCAGGAAATCCCCTTGTGGCAACAGCAATAGGAATATTACTGCGACCTGCTGTTAAGCTTTATCGAACTTGAGGAGAAACAATGAGCAAACACCTCCCATAGACTATCGTTTTAGTACTTAGTAGTACTTATGATTTCCTCAACCATTCAAATTAACTTGAGGTTCTTATGGCTTACAATACCTTCACATTAGAATTAATTAAAAGTCAATTTAGCCTAACAATTATTAACGAACGATTTTGCGATTCTTTACCGATAGTTGAGCCACAACCAGAGTTTACAATTGTGTTTAATGACCTGTTGGAATTGGCTGAAGGTGCGAGAACTGAAAAAGCTAAATCAGAGTTATTAGTTACTCCGATCTTGGCTCAAGCGACAAAATTATCTGGAGGAAAGGTAAAATTATTTTCTGGAGAAGAGTTTAATGTAGACCCTGAAAAGGGTCTGAACGGTTTTTGTGACTTTTTATTCAGCAGATCTGCTAACCCTTATACTATTGATGCTCCCGTATTCATGCTAGTGGAAGCTAAACGAGGTGAGATTGAATTTGGGTTAGGTCAATGTGTAGCTGAAATGATAGCGGCACAGCTTTATAATCAGAGTCAAGAACAAGTTATTCCGATTATTTATGGTTGTGTGACTAGTGGTAGGTTGTGGCAGTTTCTTAAACTAGAAGGCGATAACGTGACCATCGACTCAAATAATTACCCACTAATACCAATTCCTAAAGTTCTTGGTATTCTCAAATCGATATTAAGTTACTAAAGAAGTTTCCTGCCAGACCAGGCAGAGCAGAAGTTTTCAAAGGACAAAAACCAATGACTGATTATAAGGCGATCGCCAAATCTAATAACTTTATTGCGCTGGATGAAAATGGAGAATTCCTGTGAATAAAATCAGCCAAACAAAACAACCTGGTTGACTGACAAAAGTTGTACGCCCTCACCCCCAACCCCTCTCCCGGGGGGCGAGGGGAGCCCATCCACCCCTCCGGTTCCCTC
The DNA here is from genome assembly GCA_903897715.1 of uncultured Synechococcales cyanobacterium. Taxonomy (GTDB): domain Bacteria; phylum Cyanobacteriota; class Cyanobacteriia; order CAIUCS01; family CAIUCS01; genus CAIUCS01. The sequence goes on along the minus strand of CAIUCS010000023.1, from coordinate 3,327 downwards.
TCCCATCGGGAGAAGGCTAGGGTGAGGGCTTTCGGGGTTTTGGCTGAGAAGTTTTGTCAGTCAATCAAATGGTGATGACAACGACTCTTTCCACCGAAAAAGGGGAACTCGTAACCAAGTAAGAATTACCCCAAGTGCCTGCCTCCTTGGCACTGCCAACAACGACCTAGGAAAGGGGTAAACCGATGCAGAAGATGTACACTGGAATTCTCAGAATAGTTTATAATTTGTAATAATAAAAGTATAAATAAATATCTTGTATCTTCAATGTGCTTCCAAAGGTTATCCATTTTTAAACGGAACCTTATCCATCTCAAATTGTTGACTGACTTGAGAAATCAAATTACTTGATATTGTTAGTCGGCTTCTTCAATACTTATCCAAAATCATCTCATTACCCCAAGTATCCATGACTGTCAAACCACCAAACTTTTCCACCCTTACTCCAATCACCATTGGAAACACTTCAACGGATACTGGCTTAACCTCAACCATCACCCCCCCATATCCTGTCGGTCGCCAGATACGAAACCTATTCATTGGGTTGGTTGCCATCCTCTTGATGGCAATCCTATTCATTGGGCAACACACCCAATCAACGGGAGTTTCATTGTCTATTCAGGCAAAACAATCTATCCCTTTCGATGAAGCATTAATCAATGGCAAACCCACTTTGATGGAGTTTTATGCTGACTGGTGTACTTCCTGTCAGGCAATGGCGCCAGATTTAGCAAACTTGAAACAAGAATATGGGGAACGCATCAATTTTGTCATGTTAAATGTAGACAATACCAAATGGTTACCTGAAATCCTTGATTATCAAGTGGATGGTATCCCTCATTTTGTATTCCTCAATCAAGAGGGTTTCCCCGTAGCCAGTGCGGTTGGCAAACAACCAAAATCCATTTTAGTTGCCAATTTGGAAGCTTTTTTAATGGGTGATCCCCTTCCCTACGCCGCAGCAACAGTTGGTAAAGTATCTAACTTCCAACCCCCTATCAACTCAAATCGTTCTGATGATCCTAAAGCCCATGGTAGACAAGGTTAATGGAGTGACTCCGTTGGTTATTTCAAAACTTCAACCCCTCGCCAAAATGCAATAAACCCTTCAATGGATTTTGCCCGTTCTTTAGGATGAGGATAATACCAAGCTGCATCCTTGTTTTCCCGCCCGTTCACGATAATTGTATAGTAACTGGCTTCTCCTTTCCATGAACATGTGGTATGGGTATTACTGGATTGAAAATAGTCTGGTTTGATGGAATCAGGAGGAAAGTAATAATTGCCCTCTACCATTTCACAGCGATCGCTTTCTGCTATAACAACCCCATTCCAAATTGCTTGTGTCATAATCACCACCTCACATATTAGTTAAGTTTGACGAGAGTATTCCTTAGAAATACCCCATGGATTCCTAAGTATCCTGTCATCAATTCATTCTAAAACTTAGCGGTCTATCTTTGGGATAAATCAGGGAGATTGGCATTTATCAACCATCACAACTACCCCAGTTCCCCTATATTACGTTCTTATCCTTTCTCCAGCGGCGCAAGAGTTAGTCCTTCTCCGCTCAATTGTTGATGATAGAGTTCAGCGGGTTCAAGGGGACCAACCCAAACAACTGCCTGACCTTCCCGATCCACTTGAAAAGTCAGGGATTTTGCCCGTTGAAGATTCATACCCGGAATATATTTCATTAGGCATTTCGTTACATGGTCAAAGGTATTAAAGTCATCATCCAATACAATTACTTTGTAGGTTGGATAAGGCTTATGAGTCAGTTGATTTAATTTATCTGGTGCTAGGGTAGGGGCGGTAGCTGAATACCTTGGGATTTGATCACTAGTAACAACTGGGGTCATTAACGGGTTCCCTCTTGGGAATGACCATTTTTTTATTCCTATAGCCCTATCCCCATGATGAGATTGATGTTCTACAGCCATAACGACTACCTAAACGAATACTATATCTAGATATTAACGGATATTTGAGGTGTTAGTTTTTAGGCATGTATCCCTATTATCCTATTTCTTCCATTCCCCATCAAGGGTATCACTGGTCGGGCAGTCATAGCCGTTTTTTTGAAGGGTGGTACTTTCGAGTAACCCTTCCCGAAAACAAAACCAGCTTTGCCTTTATGTATTCTATTGAAGACCCCAACGGAGGGCAACCCCATAGCGGTGGTGCAGTGCAAGTCCTAGGTCCAATGGATGAGTATTTCTGCCGCACATTTCCAGACGTGACACGATTCTGGGCTAACTGGGATAAATTGGAACTGGGACATTGGGGGCAAACTAAGGGGAATACGCCTCTCCATTCTTTACTACCCCAGCAATTTGATCACAGTGTCATACAAGGATATCAAGCGTCAGCACAGTGGAACCAAGGACAAATTTCTGATCCTGCTTCAGGGCAGCGGGTTCGCTGGCATTATCATACTCGTCCATTAGATGGTTGGGGCGATCGCGGTCAACCTTCCCAGGCTACTGCAGGCTGGTTGTCCTATCTAGACATCTTTGAACCAGGTTGGCAGGTTCTGATGTCTCACGGATGGGCAAGTGGTTGGATTGAATGGGGTCAACATCGATATACATTTACCAATGCCCCTGCCTACGCGGAAAAGAATTGGGGTGGCTCCTTTCCTCAAAAGTGGTTTTGGATAAACTGTAACAGTTTTTCCACAGACCCGGAACTTTCGATGACAGCGGTTGGCAGTTATCGACAAGTATTTGGACAGTTAGAATCTGTAGGAATGGTAGGTATTCACTATCAGGGGAAGTTTTACGAATTTGTCCCCTGGAATAGTAAAATCAAATGGATTGTAGAACCTTGGGGATATTGGCATATTACCGCTAGCAATGGTCAGTGGAAGGTTGAATTGACTGGAACAACCAGCCATCCGGGCACATTAGTACGTGTCCCCAGTCAAAAAGGGCTAGTTCCCCTGTGTCGGGATACCACTGGAGGTTATCTAACCCTGAAATTATGGTCTTACCCTCGTCACTGCTTCCAAGGGGAATCTTCCCCTATTTTGGTTGCCCACAGCCAGCAGTGTGGATTAGAAATTGGAGGAAGTCCCTGGATTGAACCGTGGATCCAGGGATATTAAGTCAAGTTACTAGATTGAATTGGGGAATTGGTTGAAGTTACCCAACGGGTTCCTTTTTACTGTCCTTTAAATTCCTCTTTAGCAGCTTCCCGTTCCTGGGCATTGAGTTTACCGTCCCCATCTTTATCATACTTAGCGATGATAGCAGCCCGTGTTTGCTGAGCGGCAGATTTAGCAGCTTCCCGTTCCTGGGCATTGAGTTTACCGTCCCCATCTTT
>CAIUCS010000022.1 GCA_903897715.1 uncultured Synechococcales cyanobacterium | reverse complement strand
AGCATTTTCAGGAATACAACCTTGGTATTGTCCATGCTCAGCCAGTACTGCCACAACCCGTAAAGACCAGTCTGGAGCGACTCCCATATCAGCCCAAGGGATACTAAGTTCCATGCAATCACCGATGGCTGCCTGGATGCGATGAATCCGTCCGTGCCATTGATGATGTTCTCCTGCTTCTTGGTACCAGAGTGTACCGGTTTGTAAATTAACCCCCAAGTGGTGATGAAATAAATAATTTAGTGGGGCAATGTCTGGTAAATTGCCCAGAGGAATCCCACTATTATTCATGGGGCGATCCGGGTAATACCAAAATAAATTCAATTCAGATGGGGCATTGAGTCCTGGTTGGGTTCCGTTATGAAAATCAAGACGAAAATATAGGTTAAGGTGATCATAACCATACCACAGGCGCTGGACGGCAGAACTCCGATGCATGGTACCCCGACTGCCACCTACATCAATGCGTCCTGCCTTGTCCCAATCTTGTTCATCCCCATATCCATTAATTTCCGGATGAATGAAACCCTCCGGGCGATGTTCACCCTGGGCAGCATGAACCTCCAGGGGGTGGAATAATGCCTCTGGGATGCTCTCTCCTAATGATTGGTAAAGGGCAATCAAATGCTCTCGGAATAATTGATCAAAAATAGCATCTTGATTGGAGGAGTGTCCCGCTCCAAACCACCAAAACCAGTCCGAACCTTCTGCTGCGTCCAGTGCCTCCCAGGCATCGGGATTAGTGATTTCCGTTGCCTCTGGATGGTTGGCTAAAACATGACGGGCGGTGGTTAGTAGTTCCCATGCTTTATTTTTGATGGGATCTCCAATCCAGGTAGTAAAACTACCATCCACCCAGGAACCACTATGTAAGCTTTCAGACTGTAGGGTGACAGTTGGGGGGAATTGCCGAATGTATTCTTCAACTGTCACCAACTGGAATTGAGGATGGTCACTAAAAATTTGATAGAGGTTTTCTAGAAAGGGTTTACCATCCTGATGGTAGAATTCCCAGCAGTTTTCCCCATCTAAGGCAATGGTAACCAACCATGGTTGTTCCAGACTAGTGGATGAGTCGGCTTGATGGGATTTTAAGGTACGGGCGATCGCCTCTAAATGCCCTACCAAATCAACGGCTGCCAACTTTGGATCCATCCCACCATAGGTAAACCCAATGAGATCTGAAAGACGGTGATCCCGAAAGACAATTGCCAAATCCCCAGATGGAGTGGATAACCGATAGGGACGATAGAGGATTTCTGGCTCTAACACGGTTCCTGAACCATCTCGGTGGAAGAACTGTTGTAATGTCCACCCCAGAACTGATTCATCAGAACATAACCACTGAAAGCCGCACTGGGCGATATAGGGAAGTACTTGGGGACTAACGGACTGTTCCGATGGCCACAATCCACGGGGATAACTGCCAAACCGATTATGATATACCTCTCTGGCTTTCCGTAACTGTCGGGTGATATCCTCTGGCCATTGGAACCGCTGATTTGGTAAGGTCATGTGGGGAACGGCAACCCGACCGGCGTTGGTATCAGCTAATAGTGGCAGAATGGGATGGGTATAGGGGGTTGTTGTGACTTCTAATTGACCAGATGCCTGCATCTTCCCATGCTGTGGAATAATCTGAGCCAAGATTTGCCGTTGTTTTTCAAGGATCTGTTGGCGATCGCCCCAGGTAAACCCCCTCCCCTTTTCTAACCAGTGGTTGATTTGATTGTCATCCCAAAATAATGGATCGAACCAAGCCAAGTTATGCCAGGCTAAAAGATCACTATAATCATGGGCTTGCCAATTCTTTAAGCACCAAGTTCGTCCGTGGGACTGCCGCTGGTGATACAATTCTGCATAGCGGGGGTGGGGATCAATGAGGTGTCGAGCATTAGCATCAAAAAAATGCTCGATGATGTATGTTTTTTGGAGTTGAGTTAGGTGTTCAACGGATGTTAGGGTCAAGATGGAGTACGGATCTTCAGCAACCCCATTGACGTAATCTTCAATCTGTAAGATTAAGGAAGGAACCAAGTTCACCGTTTGATGAAGTTTAGGATACTTCGATAACACTAAAATAAGATCCAGATAATCTTTACAACCATGTAACCGTACCCATGGAAGGCGATACCGCCCTAAATGACTAAAGTCATCATTACCCAATGGAGGTATGTTATCCCGGCTACGGTAGAGGGGTTGATGCTGATGCCAGATAAAGGCAATATAAAGGGGATGGGACATGGAGTAAATAACGTTAATGACTGTTCAGATAGATTTAGATGGGGAACAAACAACCCGGAAGCCATAGCTCTTATACCGGTGATCGGGGTTATGATAATAACGGTAAGACGAACGGCAATGGGCAGGACTACTTAACCAGGAACCACCCCGTAACATCCGCCCCTGTGTTCCCGCCTCAGACAACGATGGTCTACCATCCATTGGCTGGCGCAAATAATACTCATACCATTGATCAGCGCACCATTCCCACACATTACCGTGTAAATCATACAATCCAAACCCATTGGCGGGATAACTTCCCACATCGGTTGTCCGTTGTAGGTACCGACCGACGGGACCCTCACCATAGGCATAATGTCCATCATAGTTTGCCAAGTCTGGAGTCAGAGTGACGCCAAAATGAAACGGGGTCATTGTTCCAGCCCTACATGCGTATTCCCACTCTGTATCGGTAGGTAAACGGTATCCCCGTCCAGTTTTTTGACTTAACCGTTGACAAAATTCCACTGCCTCAAACCAACTGATACTCTCCACGGGTCGCTTCTCCCCCCTAAAATAGGAGGGGTTGGGGGGCAATTCCTGATTGATTCTAGGTAGGGCGGCCACTGTTCGCCACTGACCCTGGTTAATGGGATATTTACCCATATAAAAAGGTGCCAACATAATGCTTTGGCTGGATTGACCATGGTTACCTCCATCAATGGGGAAAGCCAAGGTTCCCTCCGGAATTCCTACCATTTCCATATGAAATCCAGGAAATGATTCAATAAAATAACCAGTTTCTTTCAGTTCACGGTTTATCTCCCGACCATAGCAGTTTACCCTAATGACTTGGAATTGAAACCGTTGCAAATGAAGGATTGATTGAGATGGTTGATATGGTTGGTCTGGCAAAATGGAACTGGAGGGTGGATTGCTTGGATGGGATAAAGCTGCTAAAACTTGATCAGCGGTTTGAAATCGGTAATTCAGACCTGGAGCAACCAGTCGATTCAATACTTCTGTTAATTCTGTACTAATGGATTGACCCCGGAGGTATTGTTGCCATTTCCATCCCATATCTGCATAGGAATAGAGTTCAAATGGGGATGTACAGGTGAGTAAGACTAAACAGGTTACTCCAAGACTATATAAATCACTGGCAAACGTAGCCTTCCCTCCAGCCTGTTCTGGAGCGGAGTATTCAGCCGATCCAATCACTGTACCTGTTTTTGTTAGAGTTAGCCCAGCAGCATATTTGGCTGCACCAAAATCAACCAATACCAATTGACCGCCAGGTTTACGGATAATATTTTCAGGTTTAATATCCCGATGAATGACCTGACCTTGGTGAATAAAACGTAATAAGGGCAATAAGTCTAAGAGGAGTTGTCGTACTTGCAATTCACTGAAGGATCCCCGCTGCTTTAATTCTTGAGCCAAGTTCTGTCCTTCAATATACTCTTGAACAATGTAATGCCTCCCATCTTGTTCACAACGAGTGTAGAGGGTGGGAATTTGATCATGATGTCCCAGTTGTTCTAAACGAACTGCTTCTTGCTGAAATAGTTTGATTGCCTTAGCTACATTTCCTGGTCCCTGGAAATTAAATTGCTTGATGACACATTGGGGCTGGGATGGCTTACCCTCATCGAGGGCTAGATAAGTGATCCCAAACCCTCCCCGACCAATGGGCTTAATTGCTCGATAACGGTCTTGTAACCGTAACCGAGTTCCACATGCCTTACAAAACTGATCATGAATTTCATTTTGTGAGGGATTAGAACAATCGGGGTTGAAACAATGGTTCATGGATTATGGGACATTTAAGTTGCATTGGATGGAATTGGATGGAATAGCTCCCCCATTTTGCAAGTCAGGACTAGCCAGTTCTACGTTCACAGGGGTTACCTGCCAAATATCCTGACAATATTCCCAAATGGCACGATCGCTGGAGAACTTGCCGGTTTGGGCTACATTTAAAATTGCCATTTTAGTCCAATGGTCTTGATCTTGATAGGCGTTGCTTACTCTATCCTGACAGTCAATGTAGGATTGATAATCAGCTAATAACAGGTATGGGTCATGGTAAAGCAATGAGTCCAGTAATGGACGGAAAAGCTGGGGATCGCCATGGGAAAAATGCCCAGAAGCAATCAAATCTAGTACCGATCGCAATTCACTATTACCCTGATAATAGAACTGGGGGTCATACCCAGAGGATTTTACATCGCTGACCTCTTGGGCAGTTAACCCAAACAGGAAAAAGTTATCGGCTCCAACTTCCTCTCGAATTTCTACATTGGCACCGTCTAGGGTTCCAATGGTTAACGCCCCATTCATGGAAAATTTCATATTCCCAGTTCCAGAAGCTTCCTTCCCCGCAGTTGAAATCTGTTCGGAAAGATCGGCGGCAGGGTAAACCCGTTGCCCTAATTTGACATTATAGTCTGGCAGAAAAACCACCCGCAGGCGATCGCCCACATCGGGGTCTCGATTAACCACCTCAGCCACTGAATTAATCAACTTGATGATTAATTTAGCCATAAAATAACCGGGAGCTGCCTTGCCCCCAAAAATAAAGGTACGGGGCGGAATATTGAAGTGGGGATTGGTTTTAATACGGTTATATAAGGTAATAATATGCAACACATTCAAATGTTGTCGCTTATATTCATGGATTCGTTTCACCTGAACATCAAACAGGGAATGTGGGTTCACGATTATCCCCGTATTCCCGTAAATATAGGTAGCTAAATCTTGCTTCACTGCTTGTTTAATTTGCCGCCATTCCCTGCGAAACTCCCCATCTTCTCCATATTTTTTTAATTGGTGCAGCTCACCTAATTGTTTAATCCAGGCATCACCAATCTTACTGGTAATTAATTGGGTGAGACGAGGATTACTCAAAACAATCCAACGACGAGGGGTTACCCCATTGGTTTTGTTGCTAATTTTGTGGGGATACAGATCATGAAAATCTTTCAATACTGTTTCTTTCAATAGGTTGGTATGCAGTGCGGCAACCCCATTGATGGCATAACTACCCACACAAGCCAAGTGAGCCATCCGTACATATCGTTTCCCGTCCTCATCAATGAGTGACATCCGTCTTACCCAGTCTTGATCTCCTGGATACTTAAGGCGCACTTCGTCTAAAAACACACTATTGATTTGATAAATGATTTCTAAATGTCGGGGTAAAAGGCTTCCTAATAATTCAATCGACCATTTTTCCAATGCTTCAGGTAAAAGGGTATGATTGGTGTAGGCAAAGGTTTGCCGGGTGATTGACCAAGCTTCATCCCACGGAATAGAGTGTTCATCCACCAACAATCGCATTAACTCAGCTACGGCGATGGCAGGGTGGGTGTCGTTGAGTTGGGCTGTGAACTTTTCATGGAATCGGTTGAGGGATATGTTTTGACGGAATAGGATGCGAACCATATCCTGTAATGAACAAGAAACAAAGAAAAATTGCTGAGCCAGCCGTAATCGCTTCCCTTGTATGGGCTCATCATTGGGATATAAAACCTTGGTTAAATTTTCAGAAGCAACTTTTTCATTGACAGCCCCGTAATAGTCACCCCGATTAAAGGCATCAAAGTCAAAGGATTCTGCTGCCTCGGCTCGCCATAACCTTAAGGTGTTGGCGGTATTCACCCGGTAACCGAGGATGGGGGTGTCATAGGGAATTCCTTTAATGACTTGATGGGGAATCCACCGCGATCGCGTTTGACCCTGGACATCCACATAAGTTTCTGTATGCCCACCAAGCTTTACCTCTACTTCCCATTCCGGGCGGGCAATTTCCCAAGGATTACCAAACCGTAACCACTTGTCTGTAATTTCAACTTGCCATCCATCTCGTATCGTTTGGTCAAATATTCCAAATTCATAGCGGATGCCATACCCAATTGATGGAATTTCCAGACTAGCCAAGGAATCAAGGTAACATGCAGCTAGACGACCTAATCCCCCGTTTCCCAATCCGGGTTCTTCCTCTTGTTCCAGTAGGTCGTTCAAATCCAGACCCAGTTCTGCCACTGCTTGCTGGATTTGGGGATAAATGCCTAAGTTGATCAGGTTATTTCCCAGGTGGGGTCCCATGAGAAATTCAGCCGACAGGTAAGCAACGGTTCGTGAACCACAGGTGGAGTAATGGGATGCGGTATTAATCCATCGATGGAGGAGGCGATCCCGTACTGTAAAGGCTAGTGCCATATAATAGTCGTTTCTGGTGGCTAAACCAGGGAATTTCCCTTGAACATAGAAGAGGTTATCTAGAAAAGCTCGTTTCAAGGTTTCCACGGTTAAACCCGTCCGATCATCCTGAATACATCGGGGATCACAAACCAGTACTTCTGTTTCAGTTGTCATAGGTTTATCAGATTAGGGAAGTGGGGCAGGAAAATTTTTTCGTCCGTCAACGATACCCGCCGACTTGGCTGGGGATGGCATAGTTAAGGAAAAATTGAAAGACAGAATGAATGACATCTGTCCCGAAGAAGAATAGTATTCATCCCGTGCTGTATTGAATACCCACAACCCAGCATTTTCAGGTGGCGGGAAATACAAAGCTGCGGGAAAAAACCCACTGGGAGTATGGGCTTCACTAGGATCAAGAAGATTGAAATTGACCAAATTGTAAGTGATAAACCGTTTCTTCTTTTTCTGTTTCTAGCACTAAGTCAGAACGGGGATAAGAGACGCACAACAAGGCGTATCCCTGTTCCTTCAATTCTGAACTTAAGCCCATGCCATCACCTTGTTCAACCGTACCAGACAGTAGTTGAGCAGCACAGGTGGTACAAACTCCAGCGTTACAAGAACTAGGAAGTTGTAATCCACACCCATCAGCCGCCTTTAGGACTGTTTGGTTGTCAGGTACTTCTAGTGTATGGATAACACCTTGATGATGAATTTTTACAGTGTAAACCTTTGTCATTTTAATTCTTTAAATCCTGACAGTTTCTTAAGAAAGTTCGGTATTGGAGCTGTAATTTTTTGGAACGTTTTCGAGAATGCTTAATCCTCCCTATGGGATTTACGTCGTCGCCGACACCGTTCAGAACAATATCGAACGTCATCCCAACAATCTGCCCATTTTTTTCGCCAACTAAAGGGACGCTGGCAAACCGGGCAGACTTTTTCTGGCTGATTGGATTTTGAGGAAAAATGGGAGGTGAAACTAATTGTGAGGAATTGATAACTCAACTGAAACTCCCCTGTTTGAAATCATCGTTTTTTCCCAATATATACTCCATAGCCATAATATTCCTTAAATTGTCTATACATTTCAATTTCTTTCCGCTCGGCATCAACAATGATCATAGCTTCTTGGGTATGCTCATTGCGAAGTAGAAAGTCTTCAAAACGATCCTCCATCGGTTCATAGTACTCCTTCAGCCAGCAGGATTCGGGCAAAATGAAGTGACCTAGAGGCGAGTAACCATGCTTTTCCAGCACCTTGATCTTCGCTGAGGCGGTATCGATTTCGGGATATTGAGCAGTCCAATAGTCCTGAAGTTCCGTTGGGCGGAACTCTGTAGTCCAAGTTATTTCAGAAACGACCAGTAACCCTCCGGATTTCAGGAAACGTTGCCATTGGGAGATTCCCTTTTCAAATCCAATGTTGTAGATGGATCCTTCGGACCAAATAATATCTAATTCATCATCAGTAAATGGAAGTTCATCCATCCCACAGGTAAGAGTCGAAATTTTTTCTTCCACCCCAGCTTGTCTAGCTCGATGAGTCAGTTCATCCAGAAAATCTTTGATAACATCCACTGCAATGATTTGTGCATTTAAGGTTTTTGCCAGGTACAGGGAGCCTGCCCCAGTTCCACATCCGATATCAGCTACCTTGAGGGGTTTACTGCGATGAAGACAGGCTAACTCAATCACCAGTTGAGATTGATCATCTCCACCTGGTCCTTGGCGTAATCCCTGCCTGTGAAGATCGATTAGGAAGGGGAGATAGTCCATGGAACGATTCAGTCCTAGTAAAAATAATAGTGATATTTTTAATTTTGACTAGTCATCTTATGAGAAGCGATGAACATTCATGGTAAAAGACGTGGTAATCCAGAAAAAGGAAACCTGGAAACTTGGATGATCCCCATAATAAGAACTCCATGTATGTCCCTATCCATGAATTTTTTAGGTTTTTTAACACTACTCTTTTCTTCTACTGATTAGTTATTATATAAAATTAAGTGCATTCATGTTCAGGTACACCCGCCAAGATACGCCATGAAACCCTATTCCCAACCCAATGCTGAATCAACATGGTGGGCAGTGGTACGTCTTCTCCGATGGGATAAACCCTCCGGACGATTGATTTTAATGATACCAGCCCTATGGGCAGTGGTTTTAGCTGCCCGGGGGAGACCCCCTATACCATTGATTGGCATCATTGTCCTGGGTAGTTTAGCAACGAGTGCCGCTGGTTGTGTCATCAATGACCTTTGGGATCGTAACATTGATCCTCAAGTGAAACGAACGCGCCATCGCCCCTTAGCATCACGGGTACTATCAATTCGTACTGGCTTAGTCGTAATGATCATTGCACTGGTAAGTGCGGCAGGGTTAGCCACTTACTTTAATCCTCTAACATTTATTTTATGTATCATAGCCATCCCGTTCATTGGGCTTTATCCCTTATCAAAACGAGTATTCCCCATACCCCAATTAGTTTTGGCACTAACTTGGGGATTTGCCATTTTAATCAGTTGGAGTGCGCTTAGTTGTGGTAGTCACCAACCAACTACCCCCTGTTTAGGGGTGGAAACATGGCTATTGTGGGGGGCTACAGTCCTGTGGACATTGGGATTTGATACAGTTTATGCTATGGCTGACCGTCGGGACGATCGCCGGATTGGTATTCATTCCAGTGCCTTATTGTTTGGTCGATATGCTGGTCACCTAGTGGGGTTTTGTTTTGGTTTGACCACAGTGTTCCTATCTATTTTAGGGCTGGTGATGGGATTAACCACTGGGTTTTGGGTAGGGATTGCCATCGCCTTATCAATGTGGATTACTCAATATATGCGCTTAATCCGTCGCCGCATCCCCCGCCACACCTATGGGGATATTTTTCAACAAAATGTAGGAGTTGGCTTTATTTTACTGGTTGGAATGATTACTGGAACGGTAATTTAGGTTGTCATCAAGGCATCTTTAGCGATGGAAATTAGGGTACACTTGAAAAATATTCCCCATCCAACCCCAGTACAAAACTGGTCCTAATAAATTCCCATTTCTTTTAAAGGGGAACCCGTCAAACCAGGTAAGTTGATTTTAGGAGAAAATAGATGAAATTATTAGTAGCCGGAGCGACTGGGGAAACTGGAAGACGAATCGTTCATCAACTGGTTGACCGGAATATTTCAGTCAAGGCACTGGTGCGTGACCCAGTGGCAGCCCGCACCTTCTTGCCAGAGGGGGTGGAGTTAGTTGTGGGTGATTTGCTCAATCGTGATAGTTTAAGAGCCGGGATAACAGATTGCACCGCTGTCATTTGTGCTACTGGTGCTCGTCCCAGTTTCAATATAACAGGACCCTTGGCTGTGGATTATTGGGGAATTCGCAATTTAGTGGACATTGCTAAGGAGAAACAGGTTGTTCATTTTGTATTTGTGTCTTCCTTATGTGTGTCCAAGTTGTTCCATCCCTTAAATTTATTTTGGCTGATCTTATTTTGGAAAAAACAGGCTGAAATTTATTTGCAGACAAGTGGTCTTCCTTATACTATTGTGCGACCCGGTGGCTTGAAAAACCAAGATAGTGAAACAGCTATTGTGATGACTGGTGCCGATTGCCTATTTGAAGGGAGTATTCCGCGATCGCAAGTTGCCCGTGTGTGTATTGAAGCCCTACACGAACCCAACGCTCGTAACAAAATAGTAGAAATTATCAGTCGTGCCCATGAACCAGTCCGAACCTTATCGGATTGGTTTCAATCAGTCCCTTAGCCCTAATGTTAGCAGTTTATGGAATAGGAGGGGTCAGTCGTTGTTAGACCCCGCACCACGACTGACGGGCTTGGGCTGACTGTAGTAAAGAATTTAAAACCTCCTCACTGACCGGATTCACTAAATACCCATCAAAATGGGGGTCATTATAGGTAAGCGGTTGATAGGAGGGGGAGTGGCTCACGGCAAAAATTAAGATGGGACAATGGCGATCGCTATCCCGGAGCTGACTTAAAGATGACGAAGTATAATGTTGTGGGGTTCCTGCTGCAAGCACCAAATCAGGGGGGGAGTCACTGACCTTCGCAATGGCTTGCTCAAGGGATGGAGCAATGGCAACTGTACACTCGAGTTTTTGCAATCCCACCTCAAGTCCCCGCAGGACTTCAGAGTCCTTTCCCATAAGCAGTATGTAACGCTGTGGTAACTTCATGATTTCCTCAGTCCAATGGACAGTTGCCGTAAAAAACCGTGATCTGATAGTTTGAAAAATTTACAGTATCCTACTCTAACTAGAACCATTCCCATGGTGATCACAAGTTAAGCACCGAAGCTCCCATGACTTCTGAAGGAGTAGAGACTACCGTTTTAATCTTAGAAAACGGTGGACATTTACCGAAACAAATTCCATTTTTTTTAGGCTTTAGGGAATGAATCATCCCATTGACCTGAAAAACTGACCCAATGGAGAAACCCCCACTCCATTCCCCCCGAATCAGGGGGTAATAGTTACCGGTCTATGAAATTATCACCACTGAGTGGTTCTAATCCCTTTTTGGGGATCCATCTAATTGCACCCGCTTCCGCACTGGAAAAAACTACGATCCCCCGCTTCCGCAATTCTTCAGCCAACTGCAAATCAATTGGATTGGTGGCGATCGCCCATTGGGGTCGAACCTGATCAATTAATTCAGGAATTAGCTTTACCCCAGACCACCACAAAATTCTACTATTTGGAACTATTTTTTGGGATACCAGTTGCCGTTGTTCCATCTCATTTATCCTGTCTAACCATAGCCAAGTTTCCCCTTGCATCTGAAATTGCCATACCGATGGAACCTTGGAGAGGAGACGAAGCCTCATCGTGCCAACCTGTAACGGTTGTCCTTGGGTCGTCACCTGATATCGCCCCTTCCGTTTGATCAACTGAATCAACGGTTCATTTAGTTGGTTGGGATGGGGGGACTGATTTGGTACGTCATAAAAGAACTGAGTGGATAACTGGTTGAGGAGTAAACGCCACCCTTGAGTGAGTTGGGGGGTGCTGAGGGTGGCAATAGCCCAGTTGAAACGGTTGATTGCTTGCCTACGTAAAAACGGAAGAACAGTTAGATGAACGGTTTTCGGATCGCCACTGTTCATCACTGCCACCCTTCCTTGATCCTGTACAATGGCTACGGGGATAGTACCCGCAGATAATATTGTAATTTGAATTAAGGAAGTTCGGCTTTGCCACTGAACCACCATCCCAATAACTAGGCTAGACAAGATGATCAGGGTCAGGAATAAGTGGGTTCGTCGGACAAGACTGATGAAAAATGAGGTAGGTGTTCCACTTAAAATAGTGCCCAATGGATCTGATGCTGGGATAGTTTGGCTTGTACACTCCTCGCCATCCATGAATGGAGCTGTGGTTAATCCAATGCTTTCTTTCATAAAGCCAATGATCCCCACTAATCCGAATAAGGTATAAATCCCAATGAGTTGTACCAAGGGCAGAGTTCCCACAGAAATGGCACTTCCTGGTAATTCCTGACAATACTGTACTAATTGGATTAACCAATGACAAGGGTAAAATAACATCCAGGCCAATGCACTACCTAAAGGTGAATATAGCAAAGATAGTAAAGCACTCAACATCCCGCCCAAGCTAAGAATAGCAATCAATGGGGTAACCAGTATATTGACGGGAATACTATAGGGAGACACCAAACCAAAGTTATACAACTGGAGAGGCAAGGTCCATACATAAGCAGCAATAGGAACCGCAAATGCCGAATTCAATAGGGGAGGGAGCCAGTTTAAGGTCTCCATTATCGGTGGTACAGTGACTAACAACCCCAATGTGGCTAGAAAACTAAACTCAAAGCCTAAATCCCAAATCCACACCGGATTGATGAATACTAGAATTGTAGCTGTCAGGATTAAGGACTCTACGGATTTAGTCCGACGCCGGTGTAACAATGCCAATAGGGCACCAAACCCCATGATTGCCGCACGTAAGATGGAAGGTTGGATGCCGGTTAACCCTACTAATATCAATAGGGCTAATACTCCTGCATAAAATTGGACACCTCTCCCCCATCGCTGAGTCACGGCAAGGATAACCCCCAACACCAGCGATACCTGGAACCCGGATGCAGCTAGGGCATGGGAAAGACCAATCTGAGCAAATTGGTCTTTGAGATGGAACGGGAGATCGATGACTCGACCACCCAGCACCATTGCGCTTAATAAAGGACCTTCCGGGCTACCCAATCCCCAAACCTGAGAACGGAGGATACGCTGCCGCAGTATCCACCATCCCCATGGTGTTTTCTGAATGGTAATTTGATGGGCATTCATTCCGGCAAAGCATCCTTCCTGAGCCAAATAAGCCTTAAAATCAAATCCACCTGGATTGAGAGCTGGTTTGGGTTGAAATAATGTACCCACCACCTGTACCTGTTGACCGGGGGATAGTCCCGTTCCGAGCAACAAGGGCACCGTTACATAAAGTTCACCAGTGACAGTTTTCCCAGCATTCATTAAAGACTCGCTGGTGGTCATTTCACGGTAACGGGCAGTGGTGAGTAAAAATTGAACCCGCTGGCTACGGGTAAGGCGAGGGGTGCTGCTGATGGTACCATCTATACTGACTGAAACTGAGGATTGTTCCCCCGATGGCGTAAGAAATCGACTAATGTCCATCTCACCGGGTTGGGGTAAACGCCATTGAAAATAAATGGTAGCTGCAAACCCAACCAAGCCTGCGGCAAGCCATATCCCTCTTGTAGGTCCTCGTTTCCATAACTGGGGAAGCAAAATGGACGAAACCACTCCCATCCCCATCAGCCCTACCCCCCCTGCGGGAAGTCCATACATTTTTTGTGCCAAGGATGTGGTAAATAATCCGGTAATGTAGGCAAGACAAAGAATAATACCGCCATTGGTACCCATAATTCTTCCCAGACACTGGGTTTGAAATCATGTCTACTCTAATGGTTTTTTTCAGGATTAGTTGGTGCTTTATCGAAGCTTTAATGGTTAGGGGAGATGGATTTATCCAGTCTTTAAATGGTCAACAATGATTACAGTACAATTACAGTCATGTACTGGTTGACTGCCGGGGGATTCTGTTTTACAAAAAAAGTGCCTGAATATTCGTTTCATTTCCAAGTTTAGTTCGATAAAACATAAGTATTAAGTAACAGAATCCTTGATGATGTCCTCTAATTTACCCATGGTTTTAACCCTCAGTCTGTTGACCCTGATGGCGGGTGCAGCCATAGGGAGTGGGATATTTGGTTATGCGTTGGGTCGAGATGGGTTAAAAGGAATTACCCAACCAGATACTCCATCCACCACTAAATTTATCCAACGAATTGCGAAAGACCACTTGAATCGACGTGAGCCAGTTTTCTTGAAAGAGGCTGATATTTTAAGTAGTGTGATTTCTAAAACTGAAAAAGTTTTTCAGACCCCTAGTCCTAAAATCAGTCCGATTCCTAGTCCTGGTGCTCCTAGCCCTAATACTGAAAGTAGTACAATTCAGTTCCCGCTGACCAGTCAAGTTTCTGGGGTGGTCATGATCGTCCATTCTCTACGCCAAGATAATAATCTGATAATTTTAAATGTGAGTTTGCAAAATAATAGTGTTCAGTCTGTCCGTTTTTTGTATAGTTTTTTAACCGTGGTTGATGACCGAGGGCGGGTGATAAGTGCTACTGCCAATAACTTGCCAGGGGAAATGCCTCCCAAAAGTATAGAGTTTTCAGGTACGGTGACCATCCCGGCGATCGCCCTGGATGGCGCAATTAGTTTATCATTATCATTACCCGATTACCCCGATCAACTAATTCGGCTCCAGGTTTCCGGCATTCCCATCCATGGTGATACCCTAAGGTGAGGTCGGTTGGCAAATCATTGGTTCGTCATGGGGGGAGATTCTTTCTTTTATGGGGTAAATGAAGAAAAGGGTGTATTCTTGGGTATGATTTAGCTGAGTTACGGAGATCCAGTGCTTTTCCCTTTATCGGGTAATTAACTTTTCCTCAATTGATTGACGATTATGGATTAATTATGAAAGAGACTCTAATCAACTTACTTCAAAGTTTGGGAATTGCCTGGTGGGTGGAAATCAAAACAGCCCGCCCTAATTGTACTTATTATTTTGGTCCGTTTCTAAATCGTGATGAAGCCCATCTAGCTAAAGCTGGGTACATCGAAGATTTACAAAAAGAGGGTGCACAAGAAATTAAAGTAGTTGTCAAACGGTGTAAACCCGATCGCCTTACCATTTCTGAAGACTTGGGAAAATTTTCTAGCCGGCAGATGCCTGTATTAATTGGTCGGGTGTAATATTCCCCTCTGTCGGCACGAAAGTAATCTGGATTGGGGTGGAACAGTGTGTTTAGCATATTCGGTTCCACTCAAGGGGGAGAAACCAGTTAGTTTAGGAGAGTTAAGGGGAAAATTGGTTCACTATTTCCCGAGGTACTGCAAACTAATAAGAGGGAATTTTCCCCCATTGATGGATTACTACTTGAGAATCGGGAAAGTAAACAATAAATTAATGTCCTGTGGAACCTTTATTATCAATCAATATCACTGAATCATTTTATTCCCGTGAGAAGTTCAAAGTGATCCATAAACTTACCATTCTCAATTAAAATAATTTCTAAAGTCACGAAATCAAGTTGAACGTCATGCGAGTACATTATGGATGTCCCTAGTCTGTCAACCCAGTTAAATCCTCTGGTTATTCTGCCAGAATTGATTGTACTAACTGCGTTGGTTGTGGTTGTGGTATGTGATCTCATTGTAGGTCGAACAGCATCTCGCTGGACTCCCTACGTTGCGGTATCCGGCTTGTTGGTATCAGTTGTCCAACTGGGGTTTCAATGGAATAACGATCATGCCATTGCTTTTTTGGGTGGGTTCAATGGTGACGCCCTCAGTATTGTATTTCGTGGCATTATTGCCCTGTCCGCTGCGGTAACAATTCTCATATCCATTCGCTATATCGAGCAATCAGGAACCGCATTATCAGAATTTATCTCTATTTTGCTAGCAGCAACCTTGGGGGGAATGTTTCTATCGGGGGCTGATGAACTAGTCACGATTTTCATTGCCTTAGAAACCCTAAGTATTTCTTCTTATCTATTGACCGGGTACATGAAGCGGGATCCTCGGTCTAACGAAGCCGCTCTTAAATATTTACTGATCGGTGCCTCCAGTTCCGCTATTTTTTTATATGGTATTTCCCTCCTCTATGGATTATCAGGGGGGGCGACCAAATTAGTAGACATTGGTACTGCCTTAACCCTATCAACGGGTCTGGGGGATCCATCAATTGGTATTGTAATTGCTTTAGTATTTGTAATCGCCGGGGTGGCATTTAAGATATCAGCGGTTCCCTTCCATCAATGGACCCCTGATGTTTACGAAGGTTCTCCCACTCCGGTCGTAGCATTCCTGTCCGTCGGCTCCAAGGCTGCGGGGTTTGCATTAGCCATTCGTTTACTAGTCACCGCTTTTCCAGTTGTATGGGAACAGTGGCGGTTCGTTTTCGTTGCTCTTGCCATACTCAGTATGATTTTAGGGAACGTAGTCGCCCTTGCCCAAACCAGCATGAAGCGTTTACTTGCCTATTCCTCCATCGGTCAGGCTGGATTTGTCATGTTGGGGTTGATTGCAGGAACCGAACAAGGGTATGCCAGCATGATATTCTACCTATTCATTTATTTGTTCATGAATCTAGGAGGATTTACCTGCGTCATTTTATTCTCATTAAGAACTGGAACCGATCAAATTAGTGAGTATGCAGGTCTCTACCAAAAAGACCCATTACTAACCTTAGGACTGAGTCTTTGCCTGCTCTCTTTGGGGGGAATTCCACCAATGGCAGGTTTTTTTGCGAAACTTTATTTATTTTGGGTGGGTTGGCAAGCAGGTCTCTATGGTTTAGTTTTGTTAGCCCTAGTTACCAGTGTTATTTCCATTTATTACTATATTCGTGTGATAAAAATGATGGTGGTGAAGGAACCCCAAGAAATGTCTGCAGCAGTTTTGCACTATCCAGTGGTGCAGTGGAACTTGCCAGGAATGCGCCCCTTACAGGTGAGTTTAATTTCTATGGTTTTGATTACTTCTTTGGCTGGCATTCTCTCCAATCCCTTGCTTTCTTTGGCGAATGCTTCAGTTTCTAATACACCCTTGCTTCAATCGTTCATCAAAGCATCAACTGTTTCTGTCTCCATTACAGATGTTGATTCACATCTGTAATGCTGGTTGTTTTGGGGTTTGGTATGGTTGATGCCATGATAGGAAATTAGTACATTGCTTTCTCGCATTAAAGAAATTACCCATACTATTCTGCCGCGTTTAGTAGAGATTCGTCGCCACCTTCATGCCCATCCGGAATTAAGTGGCGGCGAACACCAAACATCAGTTTATGTAGCTGGTGTCCTTTATTCCTGTGGGTTACAGGTAAGAGAATCTGTTGGGAAAACTGGGGTGGTTGGAGAATTTAAGGGACAGGGAGTCGATCATCGTGTATTAGCTTTACGCACTGATTTAGATGCCCTTCCCATCGATGAACGCACCGGTTTAGACTACGCCTCCCGTAAACCTGGCATTATGCATGCATGTGGACATGATGTCCACACCACTTTAGGTTTAGGGGTGGCGATGGTTTTAACCCAATTGGGTGGGCGGTTCCCTGGAGATGTGCGGTTTTTATTTCAACCAGCTGAAGAAATTGCCAGGGGAGCTGGTTGGATGATTAGAGATGGTGCCATGGATCAGGTATCAGCGGTATTGGGGGTTCATGTCTATCCCACCATTCCAGCTGGAATGGTGGGAATCCGTTATGGAGTCTTGACAGCAGCGGCAGACGACTTGGAGATTGTGATCATTGGTGAGTCTGGTCATGGTGCCCGCCCCCACGAAGCCGTTGATGCAGTGTGGATTGCCGCCCAAGTGATTACTACGTTACAACAGGCTGTCAGCCGCACCCAAAACCCTTTACATCCTGTTGTATTGAGTTTTGGGAAGATTTCTGGGGGACGTGCTCCCAATATTATTGCTGATCGGGTTACGTTGACGGGTACAGTGCGTTCCCTTCATCCTGAAACCTATGCCCAACTGCCTGAATGGATTGAAGGGATTGTTGCTTCTATTTGTCAACCCTATAATGCCCGTTATGAGTTGAAGTATAATCGGGGAGTGCCATCTGTGTATAATGATCCAACCCTAAGCAAATTACTGGAGAATTGTGCAGAGGATGGATGGGGGAAGGATAGGGTACAAATCCTATCAGAACCATCTTTGGGAGCGGAAGATTTCTCCCTTTATTTACAACATGCTCCAGGCAGTATGTTTCGGTTAGGGGTGGGGTTTTGCGATCGCCCCAATTATCCCCTACATCATCCTCAGTTTGTTGTGGACGAAAGTGCCATTGAAGTTGGGGTTGTCACCTTAGCCCATGCGATTCATCGGTACTGGTTGATTTAATCTACCGTTTGGTTTATAGGATGGGCAATCTGTTTACTCAATCTAAAGGAACTTGGAATCCGGTTCTCCCTCTTCCTTTTTAGGGAAAGGGAGATGAGGACAAACGTGCAACATTGGAATATTCTTAATCCGATCGACGAATGGGAAATGAAATTGACTGACGAACGGGCTTACAATCACTTTGGAAACTAGGAAGAACGGGCTTAGATGGTTGATCCACAGACGGGATTTCACCAGTGGGAGTGGTTCCCTTCAATGGGGAAGAAGGGGTTGGTGATACAGGAATAGAGGACGCAGAATGAACATGACTGGGGGAGGACGAAGTGGAGAAGGGGGATACAGAGTTGATTACTTCTTTGCCAAGACGATTGGATATACTTGGTAAACCTAGCCGTTTATTCAAATTGGTGGCGATGGCCAGACCCAACCCTGCCAAAATAAAAATGGGTAGGGGTAATGCCCGATGATTAAACCATTGAAATGCTTCCATAGAAGCCAGCAGTACCATCAATAAACCGGTCCATGGTTGCATCCAAAACTCCCCTGACTGAATACTGTTTGTAAGTATTTTACAATCTATTTTCAAAAAAAACTGGCTTACCCAAGCCCTGTCCCCTAAATCTATCCTGTTCCACCAAAATGACTATCACTCATACCAGTAATGCCTTCTTGCAAGTCCAGAATTCTAGCCTATATGGAATATTTGCTTGGAGTCAGAGAGCAGCACAAGTTATTTCGACAAAATCATGGTTAATGGCTATAGAAATCTTTGTTGATCCCACCTCCGTACTAGATGCCTATGATAGATTTCAAGCCAGTAAGAACGTAATTATTGAAGATACTACCAAGGTTGAATTAGCACCATACAAAACAATTCTAGAAACCGAAACTGGGATTCTTCTAGTTGCCGACCAAACTATCACCCTATTTGGACGGGGATTTCGTAGTTTTATTGAAAAATCAGATCAATTTCAACTTTCTAGCTTTAGTCATTATTCCCATCTCATTTTGCCATACCTCTTTTCCCAAATTCCTCTGGAAGATGATATAAAAACCATAACCAATGTAAATGATTTTAAGGAATTGGTTGAACAGCTGGCAGAGATAGGGTTTTTATCCCCAGCTACGGGTACAATTCATTGGGGAGATCTAAAGAAAACAGTCCCCATTTGTCAGGCATTTGGCTTGACTCGAGGAACTCCCGTAGACCGTTACTATTTGAGTCAATTCATCCATGAAGTTCGTTCCCAGGTTTGTGGAAACATTCTTGAAATCGGAGGAACTCCAAAAGACAAAGATTTTTATGAATTTAGCTCACATTGTTCCTATCGAATTCTTAACCTAGAACCAGGACCAGGGGTGGATATTTGTGGTGATGTTCATGATGCTTCAGTGCTTGACCCCAATTCAATTGATTCTATCCTAATTTTTAATGTGCTTGAACATTGTTATGCACCGTGGAAAGCCATTGAGAACATCCACACTTGGCTTAAACCCGGAGGGAAATGTTTCGCCATGGTGCCAAATGCTATTCGGCTTCATGCCACGCCAATGGATTATTGGCGACCTCTTCCCGATGCATTTAAGTGGATGTTCCAATGTTTTTCAGAGTATCAATTATTTATTTATGGCAACCCCATTACGGTCATTGCCAGTTACCATGGCATAGCAGTTGAAGAATTGACGGTCAGTGAACTCAATGCTTTTCACCCTGATTATCCCGTCGCTACTTGCATTGTGGCTCGAAAGTAAAAAATAAAGTTATCTGGTAAACCTTGATGAAATCCCATCTCAGTTTTTTATGCCCTTCTATGGAAAAACCTGAATACGTTCTTCTGCAACTGATAACTTTACCAAACTACCAATTGCTAATCTTTCACCAGTCCAACTACGGGCATGAAATTCTTGCCCTGATTCACTGAGTAAACAATAACGGTGCTCACGACCCAGAAATTGGCAATCATGAATCCGTAACTTACCCTGTTGGTCGGGTTGAATCCGTATATCTTCCTGACGGATTATCATAAATCCTTCCTCAATGGCTGAGGGATGAATGGAATGGGGCAGAACTGGGAATACCCCAATCTCCGTTTCCCATAAATTGCCACGCCGTCGGGTTGGAAAACAATTTGCCTGACTGACAAATTCAGCTACAAATCGGCTGGCAGGACTACCATAGATTTCTTCCGGGGTACCCACCTGTTCCAGATGTCCGTGGTGCATCACAGCAATGCAGTCGGACATGGATAATGCTTCTTCCTGATCATGGGTAACAAATAAGGCAGAAATACCGGACGTTTTGAGAATGTGGCGAATTTCTTCTCGTAACCGTAACCGCACTTGGACATCTAAGTTACTTAACGGTTCATCCATTAAAATTAATTTAGGGTGGGGTGCTAAGGCGCGGGCAAGGGCAACCCGCTGCTGTTGACCTCCTGATAGTTGATGGGGATAACGCTTTTCTAACCCATACAATCCAACTAGGGCGATCGCGTCTTTGATGCGCTCCTTGATCTGAACCGAATTAAGGGACTGACGTTTTTGATTTTTCAACCCAAACGCAATATTTTCAATGACATTAAGATGGGGGAAAAGGGCATAGTCCTGAAAGACCATACCCACATTACGATATTCGGGAGGAGTTAACCGTTGAGGATTGGCAACCAGTCGTCCATCTAGATGAATACTACCCGTGGTGGGTGAATCAAATCCAGCGACTAACCGCAATAAAGTTGTTTTGCCACAGCCTGATGGTCCTAATAGACTTAGAATATCTCCTGACGACAAGGATAACGTTAACTGATCAATTGCGGGACGAGGGGAGTGGGGAAAATACTTGGAAAGACTGTCTAAGTGTAGAATAGGTATGATGGTCATATTCCCTCAGTGGGAGCATTGGATTCAGAAAATTATTGAATTAATTTCTCAATAATTCTACCCTAAAATCAATTGGTGGTGGTAAAAAGGGAAGTATTTAAGAGGTGTGGTGGGGGCGAAACCCCCAAATCCCCACAACTCATTCTTATCTTTACTTGCTTAGGACTACCAATCAACTATGGATAAGCTGTCTAAAGTGACAGCTCCCACCGTCAACTGCTAAGAGCGGTCTGAGAGTGGCTTCTCAAATTCACATGGGACTGAGGCGTTGATCAGGGGAAAGAGATGGACTTGGCTGTAATTGTCTGACTTCGCCACTGGTTGGGGGAGAAATTGCCTTAAGAATAAAAGACGTGTTCAGACGGGGAAAAGTTGTCCTAGGTTTCCCAGACTGGTCAGGTTGCACTTCTAATTTGACCCCTTCAACCAGTAAGATGGGTTGCATTCGCTCGAGGTTCCGAAAAACAGCAATGGTCTCAGCAAAGTTGCCTTCTATGGTAATGGTAAAATCTTGATGAAATAACCCCTTTCCGTAGGGCTCCCGGGAACCCGGTACATAGGAGATGACTGTGGCAGCCCCAGCATTCTCTACGATTTGGTTCACATCCATTAATAAGGTACTCAGTGACTTTGTATCTGTAAATAATTTGAATGCAGATGCTTTCCGCCGTTCTGCAGCAGCCAATCTTCCCAAGGCTTCATAAATTTTTAAACCAGTGGATTGTTGAAGGAGGGATTCTTGTGCAGATTGAATTTCCCTTTCGAGTTGTACCGTCTGGTCTAGGAGGGGTTGAATCAGGTTGGTGAACCCATATGCAGCCGCAAGAAACCCTGCCACAGCACAAGTAAAGCCACCCACCACAGGTGTTAATTGAATCCCAAATACGGACAGGGGCAAAGCTCTTGGTTGGGCTAAAGCAGTTTTATTCCATTGACCTATGGATGAAAACATTACTGAATGACTCCTTGTTTTTTGAGTTCCTGAATTCGGGTGACTACTCCAATCGCTCCATGACGGGCTAAATGGGATAGAATATCAGGATCGGTGATGGGTTTGGGGTTCAATGGCGCTTCAATTTGATATTCAACCACTTTGGTGGTTTGATCTCCAGAAGAATTAGGGTTTACTGCTTTCAACGTGGAGTTAACGAGTCTTACTTTCGGGGCATCAAGAAATGGGGACTCTTGTAAAAGAAGCATAAAATCATTGATGTCAGTAAAGGTTCTGGCTTGTCCAGTAATGTTAATTTGCGGGGCAGGTTTGTTCTCAGAATCTAGGGATTGGGCAATATTGGTAATTTGTACTTTTTGGGGAACCCGACTCCGCAGGTCAGTGAATATGGCAGACCAAGCCCGAATGTTATTGAGAACAGTGGTTAAACCCGTTGCTTCTTGGTCAATGGTGGTGATGGATTGGTTCACCGTATTAATTGTGCCTAGTTGTTGTTTTAAGTCCCCTTCCTCCACGGCTAACTGATTTTTACGTATTATTAATTCCTGTAGCCGGTTGTTGACGTATCCATAGCTGCCCCCCATAATAGCTAGGGCAATGACCCCTACCCCAATCCCTATCCATAGGGGACGATACGTCTTTCCATTCCCTGTTTGGGAGGATGGAGATGATTGACCATAACGGGATGGATCATTTAAGAAATTCGGGGTTGGGGTGTACATAATTGGTTCATTACCTTCTCTAGTTCAAGTCATTTCAAACATAAACCAACCACCGCACCCATCCGAACTCGCCGTTGAAGTGGGATATCTTCATTGGTAATCAATCCTACATTCCTCACTGGATCGATAAACTTGATCGGTAAATTTAAGCGCATTGACAGGTAATCATCCAGTTGATTCAACACACATCCAGCCCCACTTAATAACAACTGCAATAGCCGCAAATCCGGTTCTTGACGAAGGAAAGAATCGATGGAACTAATGATATCATCTGTCAGATTGTCTAGTACTCTTAAAAGAGCGGATATGGCGGGACTGGTTGTATTTTGCCAATCTAACGGGATGGTTATATCTTGCAAGGTATTCATGGAACGAGAAGGGGGTAAATACATTGCACGACTGAGGGCAGCCACTAAGTGATAGGCACCGATGGAGAGGGTTCGGGAAAATTGAGGTACCCCCCCCACCACAATGGAGATTTCAGTACAGTCAAATTCAATATCGAGAATTGCGATGGCTTCCTCAAATGTTAGCTTTTGCAACTGTCCCTTTAAGGTTCGGGTCAGGGCACAACTGGTGGTTTCCAATGTATTAACTTCTAAGCCCGCTTGATGGAACGTTTCTAAATAACTATTTGTTATTTCTTTTTGCACCGCAACCAGTAAAACCTTGGTTTTCTCAATGCCATCATGGTCAATAAACAGATGTAACTTTTGGTAATCAATATCTGCCTGTTCACGGGGAAATGGTAAATATAAGCTGGCTTCTTGATTGAGAACCATATCTCTTAAATCTTCATCATTCATTTCCGCTGGAATCGCAATCACTTGAGTAACCGTCTGACCCAGAATTGTGGCTGCGACCTGTTTGGCTTTAATTTTATTGGTCATCAATGCAGATTTGATCAGCTCAGCTAACTGGTCTGGACGTTGAATTTTACCGTCTTGGACAACCCCTTGGGGTAGATTAATACTGGTAAATGCTTGTAAATAGTAAGACTGTCCCTGTTGACGAAGTTGAGCAATATTCAGGAGGTTGGATGTGATTTCAATTCCAATTCTTTCTTTTTTTCTGAGTAAGGATTTAAGGAACATTGCTTTAACTCCCTATCTGAGTATGAATTAGCTTAATCTTTGCTGAGTAATATATTAAAGTCTGGCATTGGGGAAGGCAGCGATCTAATCTAACTCTCGACGACCCTCTAACGCTCGTGCTAAAGTTATTTCGTCAGCATATTCCAAATCCCCTCCCATTGGTAAACCAAAGGCAATGCGGGTTACTCGGGTAAAGGCTTTTAATAGGTGTCCAACATATAGGGTGGTTGTTTCCCCTTCCACACTGGGACTGATGGCTAAAATTACTTCCTCTGGTCGCTCCCGATGAACTCGTTGGATCAGGGGTTGAATGTTGAGCTGTTCGGGACTAATTCCGTCCATGGGGGATATTAACCCCCCTAAAACATGATAAAGACCCCGATATTCTCTGGTTTTTTCTAGGGCAATTACGTCTCTGGAGTCAATGACTAGGCAAATAAGATGGCGATCGCGAGTGGGGTCTAAACAAATTTCACAGATGGGATCCGCTGTTAAATGAAAACAAACAGAACATTGCCCTACTTTTTCTTTAGCATCCATTAATGCCTGAGCCAGTGCCTGAATTTCAGTGTCAGGGCGTTGAAGAATGTATAATGCAAGTCGTTGGGCAGTTTTAGGACCAACACCTGGCAAGCGTTGTAATTGTTCAATTAAACGAGCAAGGGGAAGAGTGTACACAGTTGTGGTCAGCGTTCTGATTCATAAACCTGTTATACCACTTTTCATGGAAAAGATGAATCAGATACAGTTATATCAATCAATTTGTTATGAAAAGTGGATGAATAACCGCGTTTGCAAACGACTAACAGTTCGGTTCAGCGGCGGCAGATTATAGTAAACGAAGCGAGAAAACTCTGTCCGTCCGCTGCATTTGACTTTCTCCGGATGGTTGCCCAAGAATCAGATTCTTGATGCTGATGTCCTCATCAACTTAAGTCCAGTGGATACCCTCACCGCTAGCGATGAAACGCCAATCGTTACGTTCCTCCACTGACGCATTCATCAAACGGGGATACCACGCTAATGGAACAGATAGAGTACGCCCATCAGAATGCACATGGTCGGTTTCTCCCTTTTTTATCCTTTTATCTTTTCCCGAACTCACGTTAAATAATGTGGCTATAGCTATACAACGGGAAAATAATAGTCAATCAAGCGATAAAATGAGTAGTAGTTAATTGGTGTCTGTTGAGATACTCAAATTGTGAACCTTCCGTCATTTCTTTGGCTTTGGCGTATCGCTGCTTGGTCAATGGGGTTTTCATTACTTACCTATGGATGCTTGGTAGTTTCAGGAAGCTATTTACGGTGGTGTCGCTGCCAAGGGTTTTTATATCCAAGTTGGTTACGTCCCTTACATATTGGCATGGGTAGCGTTTTAACTGGTTTGGTTCTGGTATTATTTGCAATTGGCATAATTGGCACCTTGGGTCATTATGGCAACCTAGCGCACTCCTTTCATTTTTTAGCAGGGTTAACCGTAGTTGCCCTAGTGTTTGCATCCCTTATCAGTGCAATCCGAATCAACCATGGACATCTTCATGCTCGAACCCTTCATTTAACTATAAACCTGATTTTGGGTCTTGGGTTTGCTAGTGTTTCCTTAACGGGGTGGCAAGTTGTCCAAAAATATTTACCTTAGACTTTAAGTCATCAGATCGAATGAAACGAACAGAAATAAAATAGTTGATT
>CAIUCS010000021.1 GCA_903897715.1 uncultured Synechococcales cyanobacterium | reverse complement strand
CAACAAAAGTCTGGAGTTCATCTAATTCACCAACTTCAGGAATAGTGTCAATGGGGGGAAATTCTGGTAATTGGGTTGCTGCCTCCTTAACCCAGTTGATGACCGAGTTATGACTAACATCGGTACATCTCTCAATCTGTCTAAATCCCATGCCATTACGGTACATTTTTAGGCACATTTCTTTGACATCTTGGGAATATCCAAGCACTGAGTAGTTATCAATGAACTGACGACCGCAATCAGCGCAAATATGATTTTGTTTATCTCCACGTTTCCCATTCTTACGAATATGGGTTGAACCACACTTTGGACATTGCATCATTTCCCATTCCTTAAACTCAGTCTCTTTTTATTAACTCATTCATCTTTATTTTGTGCAACGCCCAAATAATTCCTATAGGGTATCAACCAATAAACTTTTACCAAACCGTCGCGGTCCGGAATTGTAAAGATTTAATTCTTTGATTGAATCAACAGGAGCAGCGATCGCCATTCCTCTTCATTCCTCCGCCATTATAAATATCAACTACCTAGTTTTTTCCCGTCCCTACCTCTCTAAGCCCTACCAACAGTGAAGTCCACCGTTATCCCCCAAGTTCTAAATTAGAATGGTTGGAGATGGTAATTTGGAAAAAATCAATCATTTTTTTGTATAATAAAAAAATTCTCCATCAATTCCGTCCTCTACCTGTCCCATGTCAGCATCAGCGTCCCAAGCATTACTTCTAGTTGATGGCTACAACATAATCGGTAGCTGGTTAGGTCTCCAACAAACCCGTGATCAGGTTGGACTGGATGCTGCCCGTGATGAACTGAAAGCCACCCTAGTTGATTATACTGCGGTACAAGGGTTTGATACTGAAATCATTTTTGACTCCCATTATCAACAGAGTATTGGCACCTGCGAAGCGGTAACCCCCAACCTTTCTGTGCGATATACCAACTTTGGACAAACTGCGGACACTTATATTGAAAAAGTATGTGCCCACTTTTATCATGAATGGCTAAAAACCCATCCCCGTTTAATTGTTGCAACTTCAGATAATGCTCAACGATTAACAGTCATTGGCTATGGAGCCGAATGTATGTCTGCGCGTCAACTTGCCGTAGATGTGGAGTTAATGGTAACAAAAACACGACGATTGCAACAACAAGATGGGAAATCAGGGCGATCGCGGCTCTTTAACTCCCTATCTCCGTCCGCCAAACAACGATTACAAAGTCTTCGATTTCAATAAATGCTAAATCATGACCACAGAGATTCCCCAAGCCACTGTTGACAAAAATCAACCTGACCCTTTGAGGGATCAGTCACTGGGACTAGATGATAACTATTTGGTTGGTGTTCTGCCAAAGTTACCCTAAGGGTACACAAACTATCTTGATGAAAAAGGGAAAGGGTCACCACATCGCCAGGTTTATAGTCCAAAAGGCGATTTGCAAACTGTCTGGCAGTAATTCGTAAACCATCAACTGCCACAATTTCATCCTCACTATCAATTCCTGCAACCCAAGCAGGGGAACCATAATCCACTGACTTTACCACTTCTTTTCCCCCATCCATTTCAAAATTAACTCCCAAATAGGGGGGGCGATGGGCATCATCACCATTTGACTGAAGGTTTAATCCAAAAAGGTTCAAGTAAGTTGAGAGTGGTAATTCCTCTGTTGTAAAAAGGTAGCGATGGAAGAAATCACTTAAATCAGTGCCAGCAACAGCCTCGATAACCGATAAAAGTTGGGCATGGGTAAAAGGAGTTTGTGTTACACCATACTGACACCACATCTGTCTGAGGACATCATCCATGGACTGACGGTTTTGGTGACGGGAGCGAATGAATAAATCCAGTACTAGGGAGACCATTTCCCCCTTTAAGTAATAGGAGATTTGACTGTTGGCACTATTGGCATCGGGACGATACAGTTTAATCCAGGCATCAAAACTCGATTCAGTTAAGGGTTGAACCAACCGTCCTGGTTTAGTTAGATAGTGGGTAATGTCCTGGCTTAAGTAGGTTAAATAAGTCTTTGCGTCATATATCCCAGCCCGTAATGGAAGCAATCCATCATAGTAACTGGTAGTACCTTCACTAAACCAAAGGCATGGGGTATAGTTTTCTTCAGAGTAGGAGAAATCTAAGGGATTTGGAGGAATTTCGCGGGTTGTAAATTGGGGACGGATTCGTTTAACATTCCACAAGTGAAAAAATTCATGGGCCACCAGTTGGATAAATCGATGATACTTATGGCGATCGCGGAATCCAAACCGCTGGTAAATCAAGGAACAACAGTCTTTATGTTCTAACCCCCCGTAGCCACCACTGGTTAAATGGAGGAAAAACAAATAGTGTTCATAGGGTAACCCACCAAATAAATCCGACTCAACCCGGATTATTTTTTGTATATCTTCAATTAGGTGGTCTGCGTTCAAATTTCCCCTACCCCATACTACTAATTGGTGGGGTTTGCCAACTGCATAAAAAGAAAAACGGTGGTGCTCTCCAACCTCAACGGGACTATCCACCAAGGTGTTGAAATCAGGAACAAGAAAGGTTTGGGGTTGACCCGGTTCAGCAGAATGTAAGGATGACAGAGCCGTGGTAATAGACCAATGGGAATAGGGGGGAACTATGGTCAATTCCATGGGGTGGTACTCATAACCCGGCACAAAAAAAAACATAGCAGCTCCATTGAAGTAGCCATGGGTATTATCCAGGTGGTTAGTGCGTACCGTTAATTCATTTGCAAAAATACGATATTGAACGATGATGGAATGAATATCCCCCGTGCATACTTGCCAATGGTTTTTAGCCATTTTTTGCCATAGTAGGGGCTGGGTGCCTTCCCCTCTAGCGGAAAAATCTTGTAGATGGCGTGCATATTCTCGAATCAAATAGGAACCAGGGGTCCAAACAGGCATGATCAAGTCTAGGGTGGGCGATCGCCATCCATCAACCCGTAAGGTTACTTCAAACAAGTGGGACTGGGGCGAG
The DNA here is from genome assembly GCA_903897715.1 of uncultured Synechococcales cyanobacterium. GTDB lineage: Bacteria > Cyanobacteriota > Cyanobacteriia > CAIUCS01 > CAIUCS01 > CAIUCS01. Next base: position 13,079 of record CAIUCS010000021.1, on the reverse strand, counting down.
AACATGGTCACTTGGTAGGAAATGGAAGCAGAAAACCCTTTTTTGTCTGAGTTCGGGAGGTTGGCAGTGGGTTGTTGGATCATGCTTCAATTGAGCGATATAAAGAAATAAATAGATAAAATGTAGGGGTTCCTGAACCGATGAGGTATACCCTAAATGAAAGAAGCCTTGTAGCTCGTGGACTTGGGGAACTGACCTGTACCTCATCCGAATGAGAACCCCTATAAATTATAGTTTTGGGTGGTTATCATTTTAATGTTAACGAATGTCATCTGGAATCATGCTGACATGGGCAGCAACAACGCGCCAACCTTGGGGAGTGCGATTCCATACCTGGCTCTGACGACCAATTTTACTGGGTAATGATGACCGACGGAACAGGGTCCATACTGTGGCTAAATCTTGACCATAGGTGGTGATATGGGTATCTTCCAATGTCCGTTCAATGGGAATGGGAGGACATGCGGCACGGAACGCTGCGATTTCAGCATAGCCATAGAGGTTTTCAGCAATCCCATAGCGAACGGTGTGGGGACTATCCAGAAAAAGACGATTTAATGTTTCAACATCATTATTAACCAATGCGGCTTCATACTCTGCAAAAACTGCTTCCACCTCCGCTCTCACATTAGGAAGATTGATTTCCATGCCGACTACCCAACTCCCCATCAACACTATAAAGAGAAAAAAGACCGAAAGAATTTTTGCTTTTATTGTATCGTAAAGTGAAACATTGCATCAGATCCATGGACATCCCTATCCGTTCAATTTTCAGTGCTGTTGCCAATAATGAAACGTTTGTTTATGTCACCAAACGTTTATTGCAAGGGCTTTTAACCCTCCTACTTGCTTCCATTCTTTGTTTTTTGATCATTGAACTTGCCCCAGGGAATTATTTGGATACATTGAAACAGAATCCAGTCATTTCCCCGGAACGGATTGAAGAACTACGTCAGCAATTTGGACTGGATCGACCGTGGTATGAGCAATATGGTCGGTGGTTGATCCAAGTGGTGACCCAGGGGAATTTTGGACAAAGTTTTGCTTATCAGCGTTCAGTTTCGTCTTTATTATGGGAACGAATGGGAAATACATTACTCATCTCCCTGTCCTCCCTGATGGTGACTTGGGCGATCGCCATCCCCTTGGGGATCGTTGGAGCAGTGCACCAAAATCAATGGATAGACCGGGTCTTACGGATACTCAGTTACATTGGTCAGGGCTTTCCCAGTTTTATCACTGCTTTAATCCTCCTCATTGGGGCACAGAATCTTTCCCCATGGTTGCCGGTGGGAGGAATGACCAGTGTTCACCACAGTGACTTAAATCCATTAGGTCAATGTTTAGATGTTCTATGGCACATGATTTTACCTACCATTGCCCTCAGTATCACAAGTTTTGCCGGGCTACAACGCATTACCAGGGGGGAATTACTGGATGTTTTACGACAGGACTACATCCAAACCGCACGGGCAAAAGGATTATCAGAAAACCGAGTCATTTACATCCATGCCTTGCGTAATGCTGTCAACCCCCTCATAACCCTCTTGGGATTTGAATTTGCTGGATTACTGAGCGGTGCTTTTATTGCCGAATTTTTCTTCAATTGGCCGGGGTTGGGACGATTGATTTACAGTGCTGTCCTTGCCAAGGATATTTACTTAGTCATGGCCAGCTTAATGATGGGGGCTACCTTGCTAATTGTGGGTAATTTAATGGCGGATTTACTCCTGAAGGTCGTTGATCCCCGAATTAAGTTGGAAAACATCAACTAACAGCCTTATAACCCTTATTAGCTATGGCATAATAGTAATAAAAAATGGAGACAGAAATGACTTGGCGTGGTTCTACAACAATTTGGCATCGCATCCTAGCTTGCTTACCCTACATACTACCCCTAGTGGAGAGCATAGGCTTTGGGTATTATTTGTTTCGGGACTTTCCACCTCTTCAGCTTTTATTGTACCCCTTAAACCCTTTTCTAACCTTAATCAGGTTACCATTCGCTGGGCTGATCATTTTTTTCCTATTATTTCTACTGGTGGTTCGCAACGAACGTATCCCCCACTTTATTCGTTTCAATACCATGCAGGCAATCTTAATAGATATTTTGGTGATTTTATGTCAGGTGGTTGCAACTTATGTTCTCAAACCAGTTATCCAGATTGATTTTATTTTACAAACTTTGTTTACAACCGTTTTTTTAGGGGTAGTCGCAACCATTTCCTATTCCATTTTTCAGAGTGTGCGGGGTAATTATGCCGAAATTCCCACCCTTTCCGATGCGGTACATATGCAGGTTCGTTAAAACCCATGGATTTCCATCAAAAAGTATGATATTATTTAGGTTTGTGAAGTATTGACAGGAACTAGAAAAGGCTATAACCAATTTCTAGGATACCCCCAGAGATTATTCAAGCCCCCTTTCTTCCTCCTTCAAGCAACACACGGAAACTACCCCTTCATTTTTACTCAACATGATTAAGTTACGACTGAAACGATTTGGAAAAAAACGGGCAGCCAGCTATCGAATTGTAGCAATGCAAAGTACAACCCGTCGTGATGGACGACCGTTAGAGGAATTGGGCTACTATAACCCATGTACAGAGCAAATCCACCTAGAGGTGGAAGCGATCTTAAAACGACTGCGGGAGGGTGCCCAACCAACCGATACGGTTCGTCGTATTCTGGAAAAAGCAAATGTTTTTGAACAACTCCGGTTGAGTAAAGCTCCTGCCACTGTTACCACCACCACTTGAACCTCATCAGTCTATTCGTTGTTCTGACTTTGGAGTTACTGTGCCGGATTATCCAGCTTTGGTACGTTTTCTTTTGAGTCCTTTTTTAGAAAATCCAGGGGGTTTGCGCATCGATTGCGAATCTTCCCTAGGGCGATCGCGGGTATTAATTCGAGTTGCCTTTGATGCCCATGATAAAAACCGGGTATCTGGTCGGAATGGTCGAAATATTCAAGCCATTCTCACGGTTCTTCAGGCAGTGGCACAAACCGTGGGTCAAGTTGTCCATCTGGATATTTACATACCACCGGAGGATACCAATGTACCTTCGGGGACATCTAAGGTTGACGGTTCAGAAGACTCTCAACCCCGTCAATCTAATCCAGAAAAACCTTTACTTCGTAAACGGTCTTAAATTTTAGTTTTTCAACCGTTGAACCCTTGCATGGCTTGGACAACCACCACCATTGAATTTCCCAACCCTGCAAGTGCCCTCGCCCTGACAGGAGATCATGAACAAAATCTGAAAAACCTATCCCGAAAAACTGGAGCCGAGGTGGTTTTACAGGGACAGGCACTACGGATTTCAGGTACTCAACATCAGGTGGATCGATGTATTGGATTAGTACGTTCCTTGGAAGAACTTTGGATAAAGGGAGTCCCCATTGGTGAAGTAGATATATTCACCGCTCATCAAGCAATGGATACTGATCGGCAAGGGGATCTAACCCAACTTAGACGGGATATCTTAGCCCGTACCCGGCGCGGAGACGAAATCCGCGCTAAAACCTTTCATCAGCAACAATTTATCCAAGCCATCCGCACCCATGACCTTACCTTTTGCATTGGACCAGCGGGAACTGGAAAAACCTTCTTAGCAACTGTTTTTGCCATCCAATCCCTATTGGCGAATCAATATGAACGCCTGATTCTTACCCGTCCAGCCGTTGAAGCAGGGGAAAAGTTAGGGTTCTTACCCGGTGACTTGCAACAAAAAATAAATCCCTACCTCCGTCCCCTTTATGATGCCCTCTATGAATTCGTTGATCCGGAAAAAATTGCCAACCTTATGGAACGGGGAGTGATTGAGGTCGCACCCTTAGCCTATATGCGAGGTCGCACCCTGAACCATGCGTTTATTATTTTGGATGAAGCCCAAAATACCACCCCTGCCCAGATGAAAATGGTACTCACCCGTCTGGGGTTCCGTTCCCGTATGGTAGTCACTGGTGACCTCACCCAGACTGACTTACCCGCCAGTCAACCCTCAGGGCTTTCGGTGGCTGAAAAATGTTTACAATCCGTTGAAGGAATTGCATTTTGCAAGTTATCAAAAGCTGATGTGGTACGCCATCCCTTGGTTCAACGCATCGTAGCAGCCTATGAAGAATTTGAGAAACCCCGCCACTCTCCATAATTAGGTGGAATCCCCATTACGTTTCCCCATCCTCTCCGTGGAGAAATTCGTCAACAAACAAGGCAACAGAAATACTAACAACCCATGAATTTAGACTGTTTTGAACAAACTTAGAGCAAAAAGCCAAATGATTAAGAAAGGGGAAAATACCATCTCAGTCAATGAATTAATAGTAAGATTTTGAGTTATCGTAAAATTTATCACATGAATACCTATGAACTTTAATTCATGGCGATCGCCCCTTTTCCTAACTCTCACATCCCTCCTCCTGTTTACCCCTCACCTTGGAAACGCCCAACAGTCTATGGAAGGACTAGCAGCGTGGTATGGTCCTGGGTTTGTGGGCAATCGAACCGCCAATGGTGAAATTTTCAACCCTAATGAACTCACTGCTGCCCATCGGTCTTTACCCTTTAATACTCAACTTCGGGTAACCCATATTACCAACGGAAAGTCAGTCATTGTGCGAATTAACGACAGACTTGGTGATCCAACCGTTATTATTGACTTATCAATGGGTGCGGCAAAAGTAATTGGATTATCGGGAAAAGCCCGGGTTCGGTTAGAAATTTTAAAACAATCACCCTAATCCACCAATGGAGCGGAAAGGAACTTACTTGTAATCGGGATGGGGACACACCTTGACCCGAATTGCGATGACCGAAATATTATCATGTCCATTATAGTCATTGGCTAGAGCAACAAATTGGGATACAGTACGTTGCAAATCCATGTCCCAATCCATGAAAGATTCACAGTAGTCAGCCCAGTGACTATCCACAAAATCATTATCTGACAACCCATCAGAACACAATAGCATAATGGTATCTTCAGTAATATCCCAAAAAGCTACATCAGGATTGACGAAACGATTATCTCGGGGACCCAACGCTTGGGTAAGCTGATAGGCATCCGCACGAGCATAGGCTGTTATGGGATCAACACCACGGGAAATTTCTTGCTGACCAACTTCATGATCAACGGTCATTTGTTCCAACCCACCACTGGGAGTAAAGCGAAACAACCGACTATCTCCCACATGGGCAACCGCAATAGACGTATTTTCAATCAAGACAGCAACCAGGGTGGTTCCCATCCGTCCACTACCAGTGCGGGAATTAACCTGATTAATCTCATAAATCCGTGAATTTACCGCAAAGATAGCATCACAAATGGTCTCTTCATCAGGAAGTAAATTTTGATGTCTAAAATTCAGGTTCCATTCCCCAGAAAGAGGTTGATTAAACCAACTTGCCTCCAATTGCTCCCAAAGAGTTTCTTCAGCCAACCGACTCGCCTCAGCCCCATCGGCATGTCCACCCATCCCATCACAGAGAATATAAAGCCCCCGTACTGGACCCTGGGAGGTCACGGACGGTGGATTAGTTCGTGTACTACAATAATCCTCATTATGATCCCGTTGTCGTCCCACATCAGTTTGACAAGCAACCTCCAGTTGACTAAGCAGGACAGGAACCACGAGGGGAGAATCTTCATCCATCAAACCACCGTTATCTGATGGTTGTTCATCCCCATGACTAGGATTGACTGGCAAAACGGGAGAATAAGGAACCTGTTCACCATCAGAGGATACCTCCAAGGAGGAACCACATTGTTCGCAGAATTTATTTTTAACTGGGTTGTCAAACCCGCATATAGGGCACGTTATCATAGACTTCTTTACCAACTACGTTTCAAGATCTGATTTGTACTGGCATGACCAAATAGGTCATCTTAGTTCCACCCAACGGATTTAATATAACGGGACTGGTGGCGGTATTCAACTGCAATTGCACTTCGGTGGTGGAAAAAGACTTTAGTCCATCTAATAAATATTTCACATTAAACGCCACATCCAACGGTTCCCCTGAAATCTGAGCGGGGAGTGACTCCCGCCCTGAACCAACTTCTTGGGCATCAACCTGTAGTACAACCACTTGATTAACCGGATCTAACGTTAACTTTACAATATTATTTTTACGGTCTGCGATCACGGCAATTCGCTCTAAAGCAGCGGTAAAAAGCCGTCGTTCAGCCGTCATTTGTCGTGAGAATTGACGGGGAAGTAACTGACGATAATTAGGGAAAGAACCTTCCAATAAGCGACTGGTCAACCGTTGATCCCCCCATTCAAAAATGACCTGTCCCGGTTCAGACCATACATCTACCGTTGAAACCTCTTGTTGGGAGGCTAACATTCGTTCTAATTCCCGTAAGGTTTTAGCAGGAATGGTCACATCTAGGGAATGACGGGGGTGATCGGTGGTGACGGATTCCCCATCTGTAAGCATAGGAACAACCACAGACAACCGATGTCCATCGGTAGCTGCAAATTCCAGTGCATCGGATTCAGTCACCAAATGAACTCCGGTTAATATTTGCTTAGTTTCATCCGTACTAGCAGCATACAAAGACCCTTGTAACCCAGACAGAAGACCTGCGATGGGCAACTGCATCACTTCTCCCTGTTGAATAATAGGCAATTCAGGAAATTCATCAGCCGACATACCCCGAACCTCATACTGTCCATAAATTGAAGTCAAACTAATGGTATCCTCTACCAATTCCAGAGTTAAATCCCCATCTGGCAGACGTACCACAATATCCGTCAATAATTTTGCAGGTATTGTAATCCGTCCCTCCTGTAAAACTTGGGCTGAAAAACTGGTTTTAATGCCTAAACTTAAATCAAAACCAACCAAAGTTACCCTTTGTGCCGATAGATCAGCATGAATAAAAATATTTGCTAACACTGGATGGGTTGGACGACTGGGTACGGCACGACTGACAAAGGAAAGGTGGGTACTCAAGTCCTTTTGGGTACAAACAAATTTCATTGGTAACAACCTCCAGATGAACTACATAAATCATGGGATAGTTTTCCACAGAAATTAAAAATTGTGGAAAAGTCAATCAAATAATGCTTAATTTAATAATTGTTTAAGCAATGCTTAAAATGAATTAAAATTAAAAAACTAAAATTAGTTTTTTTGGTACTTAGTCTTCCATAATCTGGAGATCAGAATCCATATATAGTAATTAAGCCTAGTTCTAAACTCTACCTATAGCGTTTACAGGATTATTCTAGTTTACTTTCAATTTAGTTGTTCATATTAACATACCCCCTTCAATCCCATATTCCCCAATCCAATCCATTCCTAAAAGACTCCTAATTCAATTAAAAATTTAAATAGTAGTAGTAGAGGGTGTGGAAATTGTGGAAAAAACCAAAAAAACACTCTTTCTCAGACCTTAAAGGTATTCTGCCTGTGGAAAACATGGGGAAAAGAGGGGCGAGTTTCCCACAGGTTTAAGTGTACTAATAATGTTTTCCCGATCCTTCCCCAACTTATCCCCCTTTTTTCCGCTCAATTGAGGGTTTTTTCCACAGGAATGACGGCAAAGGTCTTTCCGAAGGATGGGGTTTTCCACAGATTTTTCCTGTTTTCCACGGGTTGCAACCTTAAAAAGTTATAAAAAGTTACATTTCACAGCGATCGCACTGGGCATTTGGTTCCCCCTCCAACAGAAGTATTTCGTCTGGTATCGTCCACAGTTCGGTAAACCGTACTACAAAATCAGTTGCCATAGTACCCCAAATTTCGTTAAATTAGCACTCAAGGGATGAGAGTGCTAATTCTAGAAAATAGATTAGTTTCAGTCCTCGTATTTTATTGATAGGAGAGCGTATATGGCAGCTATAACGCTGAGTGTTTCTACTGTTAAACCTTTAGCTGATCGAGTTTTCGTAAAAGTGAGTGCATCCGAAGAAAAAACTGCGGGTGGCATTTTACTTCCCGACACTGCTAAGGAAAAACCTCAAATTGGTGAAGTGATTCAGGTTGGTCCTGGCAAACGGAATGATGACGGAACTCGCCAAGCCCCTGAGGTGAAGGTTGGCGACAAGGTGCTTTATTCCAAGTATGCCGGAACCGATGTGAAATTGTCTAATGATGAGTATGTACTGCTATCTGAGAAAGATATTTTGGCAGTAGTCTCTTAGTTAATTTGAATAGACAACACTGTTACCATTCATTATTCTTGCAAAACCTTATCGAGACTTGAATTATTATGGCTAAGCGCATTATTTACAACGAGAACGCTCGTCGTGCCCTCGAACGTGGTATGGACATCCTAGCTGAGGCTGTTGCAGTAACCCTCGGACCAAAAGGACGAAATGTTGTTTTGGAAAAGAAATTTGGTGCTCCCCAAATTGTGAATGACGGGGTTACCATTGCTAAGGAAATTGAATTAGAAGACCATGTTGAAAATACAGGGGTTTCATTAATTCGTCAAGCGGCTTCCAAAACCAATGATGCTGCTGGGGATGGAACAACCACTGCAACCGTATTAGCCCACGCCATGGTTAAGGAAGGCTTACGTAATGTAGCCGCTGGGGCAAATGCCATTGCTCTAAAGCGTGGTATCGATAAAGCTACCCTCTTCTTGGTTGATGAAATTGCAAAACATGCCCGTCCTGTAGAGGATTCAAAAGCTATTACCCAAGTTGGTTCTATTTCTGCTGGTAATGATGAAGAAGTCGGCAAAATGATTGCCGAAGCCATGGATAAGGTGGGCAAAGAGGGGGTAATTTCCCTGGAAGAAGGCAAATCCATGACGACTGAATTGGAAGTCACTGAAGGTATGCGTTTCGATAAGGGATATATTTCTCCCTATTTTGCAACGGATACGGAACGGATGGAGGCAAATTTAGATGAACCGTACTTATTGATTACAGATAAGAAGATTGCGTTGGTTCAAGATTTAGTCCCCGTCCTAGAGCAGGTGGCTCGCTCTGGTCGTCCTTTGGTAATTGTTGCTGAAGACATTGAAAAAGAAGCTTTGGCTACCCTTGTGGTAAACCGTTTACGGGGTGTTCTTAATGTGGCAGCGGTGAAGGCACCTGGTTTTGGCGATCGCCGTAAAGCCATGTTGGAAGATATTGCAGTGTTAACTGGCGGACAGTTAATTACTGAAGATGCTGGCTTAAAGCTAGATGCCGTTAAGTTAGAAAGCTTAGGCAAGGCTCGTCGGATAACCATTACGAAGGATAATACCACAATTGTGGCAGAAGGGAATGAAGCCGCTGTCAAAGCTCGGTGTGAACAAATCCGTCGTCAAATGGATGAGACTGACTCCTCCTACGATAAAGAAAAGCTACAGGAGCGTTTAGCTAAATTGGCTGGTGGAGTGGCTGTTGTCAAAGTCGGTGCGGCAACTGAAACCGAAATGAAAGACCGTAAATTGCGATTGGAAGATGCCATCAACGCAACCAAGGCAGCAGTGGAAGAAGGAATTGTTCCAGGCGGTGGAACCACCTTAGCCCACTTAATTCCTGATTTAGAAACCTGGGCTAATGGCAACTTGGCTGGGGAAGAATTGACGGGTGCCTTAATTGTATCACGGGCATTGGCAGCTCCCTTGAAGCGCATTGCCGAAAATGCCGGACAAAATGGTGCAGTCATTGCTGAGCGGGTCAAGGAAAAGCCCTTCAATGTGGGGTATGACGCTGCTAAGAATGATTATGTTGATTTATTTGAAGCTGGAATTGTCGATCCGGCTAAAGTTACCCGTTCCGCATTACAAAATGCTGCATCCATCGCTGGTATGGTTTTAACCACTGAATGCATTGTGGTAGATAAACCTGAACCAAAAGAACCTGCTCCTGCCGGTGCTGGTGGTGGCATGGGTGGTGATTTTGACTATTAATTGCCTCTTCCCGCTAATGGGGTAATGTTATCATTGGGTGCGTCCCAATTTTGTAGACTTCACCCGAAGTCCCTATCCCAGAATGGGAGAGAGACTTAGTATCCGATTCCCTTTCTCCCAAAAAGGGAGAAAGGATTAGGGGCTGAAGGCATACTTGCAAAATTGGGATACTCTCATTATGATTTGCATTTGAAACTATAAATTATCATTGTAAAAAGGTGCTTCAATGAAGCACCTTTTTAGTATTTAACCCCTGATACCCATGGAATCGATATTCTCCAGAGAGGAACAATAGAAAATGTCAGTCAATGAAGTTTATCCCATAATTTGGATTGATGATCACGTCCGGTTAATTGATCAAAATCGCTTACCCGAAACCTATACATTGGTTGACATTCGATATGTTCATGATATGGCTGAAGCCATTCGTACCATGATTGTTCGGGGTGCCCCCGCCATCGGGGTGGCCGCAGCTTATGGGATGTATTTGGGAGCAAGGGATATTCAAACCACTGATCCTGCAACATTTTTACAACAACTGGAAGCGATCGCCCAACTTCTGAGGGGAACTCGTCCAACGGCTGTTAATTTATTTTGGGCGGTCGCCAGGATGCTAAAAACGGCCCATGAAACCCCAGGTTCAGTCCCAACGCGGAAGCTTGCATTATTAGAAGCAGCCAAGGTCATTAATACTGAAGATATTCAAACCTGTAAGGCAATTGGAGACCATGGACTGAATGCTCTATTGAACTATTCTTCACCCTTGAGAATTTTAACTCATTGTAATGCGGGAGCCCTAGCTACTGCAGGATATGGGACTTCTCTTGGTGTTGTCCGTTCTGTTTGGCGGGCTGGACGACTAGCGATGGTTTATGCCGATGAAACCCGTCCCCGTTTTCAAGGTGCAAAACTGACCACATGGGAATGTATTCAGGAAGGAATACCTGTCACCTTAATTACCGATAGTATGGCTGCCCATTGTATGCAAAGGGGGTTAATTGATGTGGTCATTGTTGGGGCAGACCGTATTGCTGCCAATGGCGATACGGCTAACAAAATTGGAACCTATGGTTTGGCATTGGTTGCCAAAGCCCATGACATCCCATTTTATGTCGCTGCCCCCCTTTCCACCATTGATTTCAACCTGGTTGATGGTAGTCAAATCCCAATTGAAGAAAGACAAGCTTCAGAAGTTTATCAATTGGGTAGTATAACCCTATGTCCTCAAGGGGTTAAGTTCTATAACCCCGCCTTTGATGTCACCCCCGCTCCTTTGATCACTGGCATTATCACTGAATATGGAGTTTATCAGCCTGATGGATTAAAAAGCCTCTCCGGACAACAGAAGTAAGCCAAGGACTTCAATCGTTAGAAACTCCACCTCCTCCTCTCCCCAAGGGAAAGGATGCTGGGGGTGAGGGCTGACCAAGCCAGCGACTGAACTTACATTGAATTGAGGTTAGTTACTATTTCAATTTATAAGGCTAGAGTTTAAGGGTTGGAGAGTGGTACCTGGATAATAAAAATTAAGAATACGACTGGGAGTCCAGCCTAAGTCGGCAAGTCGATAGGAACCCGTTTGACTCAGCCCCACACCATGACCTAAACCGCCGCCAACAAAGGAATATCCATTTAAACCATCAGTTCCATAAATTGGATCTAGATAAAATAGAGTACTTCTTGGGGGTTCAAAAGCTCTGAGAATTTCATCTTTGATGAGTTCCATAGAACCAATGTCAGTGATTACGTCTAGTTTTAACACTCGACCAGATGGGGAACGCTCGGCGACAGTTAGTCGTTGAATGGAGCGAAATTTTGACAGGGGACTTTGTTTGGATTGTAGGTACTTTCTCAGATCAGAATTGAGTTTAGATAAATTGACCGAAATTTGCCAACGAAAGGTTCGCCAACCTACTTCATTAAATCCCTGACGCTTTTCAATAAAGGCACGGAAATTGTCTGCGTTGGCAAGACTGCGTTTAGATAAATCCCATACATTATTCACCGAATCCACTATGGCTTTTAAGTAGGGACGTTCTTCTCCATTCCAAACATCATGGAAGGGTGCTGTAATTCCACCAGTTGTGGAGGAATAGACCGCATCAATTAATTGGTTGTTATAAGTTAATACTAAACCGTTGGTATTGGCGATCGCCCGGTTCACCCGATTATTATTATCATTCAGTCCCCAGTACACCTGGCATTGGGTGTCTGCACATAATTGATACTGATCAATGGCAAACCGTCTCAGGTTACGCAAAGCATAGGTACGAGCCAATATCGCCTGGGTTTCTACCGCTGACTGGGGTGCACCTGGTCCAATTTCATGGGGAACAACTCCCCGTAAATAGGTTTCAACAGGAACTTGATTGACTAGAGTAAATGTTCCATAGGCATTGGGTTGAAGTCGCATTTCTCCTGCATACCACCGATCGGGACGACCGTCACTCACAGAACGAACCTGTATTAATTTTTTCTGACTCGTAATGGATAGCTGGGGTTGACTGTAGTCTTGTCCATTTAATGTCCAGGTTATTTGAGGGATCTGATGAATTACCTCAGTTTTTAAGGTGGGCATGGAGGTTTGATTGCTTGGAAAGCTGCTTATCAATAACCGGCGCAGCAAAGGGGTATGGTAAGTCTGACGATCTGCCCATACCTCCCAGTTTCCTGGTTGTCCAATATCAGTTAAAATGCCACGGGATTGCCATGCCGTGGCACTGGCTTCAGCACTCTCAAAACTTCGATGGGAGCTTAATACAACCCGTTCCACAATTTGTGGTGATGATAGATTCTGGAGTCGAGTTGTTAATTGAATGGTGGGAACCTGAAAAGATAGATCCCCCGATTCTCCCTTAAATCTTACTGTTAGGCGATCGCCAGAAGTTGCAGCTAGGGTCAACTGGGTTAGTTTGGGATTCCCGAAACGTTGTACTATTCCCACTGCCAGCTCTGGATTATTCACTGCCCTTGCCGTTGAAATAGGGGTTAGGATAACCGTTCCTAAAAGGAAGGATAAGATGGGTTGAAAATATTGTTGAGGAATGTAAAACATCATTGTGACAACTCCCACCGTCAACTGCTAAGAGCGGTCTGATGGGGGCTGCTCACATTCACCAATGAGAGTTTTTGTCTCCCAGGCTGTGCATCCACTAAGCCTCCACCAGCAGCAAACGGTTGTCCTACCGTCCGTTTAAGTAGGTTCAAACGTGCGT
>CAIUCS010000020.1 GCA_903897715.1 uncultured Synechococcales cyanobacterium | reverse complement strand
TTGAATTTGGATAATGACTGACCCATTGCTTCAGGATGGCATCATCCTCGTCAGTGGATAAAAACCCTATGGATTGTCCAGATTCAATCCGTTGGGTGGCGATTGTCAACATCTCGTTAAGACTAACGCTACGGGAGCCATGGAATACTAACAATTCGGCTTGGGGAGAGTAATGTTTAGTCCCTAAGCCGGGTGATGGAAAGATTAGGTGGTGAGGCTGGGAAGTAAGGATTTGCAGGTCTGGTATTCGGTTCTTTAATTGCTCATAACTTACCCCACCAGGACGGAGTAGGGTGGGCGGGGCAGTGGTCAGGTTGATAATGGTGGATTCTAATCCAATAGCCGTACGTCCCCCATCTAGAATTATTTCAATTGTCCCTGCCAAATCATCCATCACATGGGCAGCACTGGTAGGACTGGGATAGTTGGAACGGTTAGCGCTAGGTGCGGCAATTGCCAATCCTGAAGATTGCAGGAGGGCGATCGCCACTGGATGAGCAGGGATTCGTACCCCAATGGTGGATTGTCCCGCACATACGATAGACGGAATCTGGGGACGTTTTGGCAAAACCAAGGTTAAAGGTCCAGGCCAAAATTCCGCCGCCAACCGCTTGACTAACTCTGAGGAATAAGCAACGGTATCCAATTGGGCTAAAGTTGCAACATGGACAATTAAAGGATTATGGGCAGGTCGTCCTTTAACCTGATAAATTTGAGCCACTGCTTCAGGGTCTAAGGCATTTGCCCCCAATCCATAGACGGTTTCAGTGGGGAATGCCACCAATCCCCCTTTTTGGAGGATATCACCTGCAACCCTGATGGCTGACTCATCAGGGGAGGTGGGGGATACTGACAATACCTGAGTCTGAAAAGAAGTGACCATAACCTAAGGAAGGATATTGTATAGAATTTTCCATTGTTCAAGCTAAATCAAATAGTAGCAATTCAGCCCTCTCCAATGCTTCAATCAAATAAGTACCTGGCTCATCAATGGCTGCCCCATCTCCAGCCTGTAGTATTTGCCCAGCGATGGTGACCCTACCCTTGATCAATTGTAGCCAACCATAACGATGGCAATCGACCAGATGGGTCACTGTTTTATTTGAATCAAGGATGGATGCGTACAGGGTTACATCCTGGTGAATGCGGATGGAACCGTCACGCCCATCTGGGGAAACAATCACCCCCAGGTGATTGGATTTTTCAGAGTCGGGAAAGTGCCGTTGCTCATATCCTGGATCAAGCTCATTGACCGCAGGCAAGATCCAGATTTGTAAAAGATGCAATGGCTCTAATTGGGAGTGATTATATTCGCTATGGGTAACTCCTGTACCGGCGGTCATTCGTTGCACATCCCCTCGGTTCATCGTTGTACCATTTCCCATGCTGTCTTTGTGGTCTAAGGAACCCTCTAATAAATACGTCACAATTTCCATATTGCGATGGTTATGGGGCTGAAAACCCATGCCAGGAGCTATCCAATCCTCATTAATCACGCGCAGGGAACGAAACCCCATATGATTTGGATGGTAATAATCGGCAAAGGAGAAGGTGTGATAACTACTAAGCCAACTCCGATGGGCATGTCCGCGATCGCCTGATGGACGAATGGTTATCATATGGATGAATGGTTATCATAGTGATGAACAGGTAGTGGTGACAACTCCCACCGTCAACCGCTAAGAGCGGTGTGACGGGGGCTTCTCAAATTCACCAATGAGAGTTCTTGTCTCACAGGCTGTGCATCCACTAAGCCTCCACAAGCAGCAAACGGTTGTCCTACCGTCCGTTTAAGTAGATTCAAACGTGCGTTTAATCCCTGTCTACACTGACTCCACCATTAGGGCAATCCTGAACTGGAATCGACAAGTCTTTAACAATACTTTTCTCATAACACTGGATGCTGGTGCTTCTGGCATCAACTTCTTGAGGGTGCCTGCCGCGTTTTACCGCTACTGCTTGCACTAGGTTCAAGAATGACCGCCATGGAACATGGATTTAGCTAGTCTGGTTCTAGCTAGACCCTTGATATTCAGTACTGATACGTTAGTAGTATTATACTATTATATCCTATTTAGTGCCATGAACTATAACAAAGGCTATAGATGCCTATACTCCCTTACTATTCATTGTGAAATTCCAGAATAATGGTTCCCTCGTCCCCCACCCCTTCGGTGTTGAGGTCTAGGATTGTCAATTTACTCAGGGGGGGTACTCCTACTAACCGCTAAGAGCAGTCTGGTGGGAGTACCCCGCAGTTTAAATGGAATGATGCTCAATATTATGTATTAAATCGTTGTGGTTCATATTTCCGCCACCGGTAGAGTAAAGTGAAATTGACTACCCAGGTTCCGACCCTCAGATTCAGCCCAAATCTCTCCTCCTAGGCGGTTAATAATTTGGCGACAGATTGCCAACCCTAGTCCCGTTCCCCCCGCAGTCCGACGCAGGGCACCTTCTTCTTGATAAAATCGATCAAAAACCGTTTCCAATCGGTTAGGGTCAATCCCTCGTCCTGTATCGGAAATGGTCACTTCTAGCATCTGGGAACCTTTCGAGATTGCTTCAATACAAACTTGTCCTTTAGGTTCAGTAAATTTACATGCATTATCCAGTAACTTCGCCAGCATTTCCACCAACCATTCCCCATCCACTCGAACCAATGGTAGTTCCTGGGTAATGTGGGACGTAATGTGGGGAAGATGAGCACAATTTTGACGGGATCGAATATGACTAAGGGCAAGGTCGATACATTCATTGAGGGGAATTGCTTCCGGATTCCATTCGACACGGCCACTTTCGAGACGAGATAATAGCAAAAAATCTTGCACTAATCTGCGCATTCGTTCCGCATCAGTGAATGCCGTATCTAGCATAACTTGACGTAGTTCGAGGGGCATATCAGGTTCATCCATGAGGCTTTCTAAACAAACTTGAATCGTAGAAAGGGGGGTGCGTAATTCATGACCAGTAATTGCAATTAGATTACTCCGAGTTCGTTCAAGGGCTTCAAGCTGTTGATTTAATTCATCTAGGTGGGTATAAGCCTCAGCTTGGATTAAAGCAACCCCAATTTGATGGGCGATCGCCCCAACCAATTCTAAATCCTCAGGAAGTAACGTTTTATTACAGCCAACGCAATAATGCAGCTCGACGATTCCCAGCAGTCGTCCCTGGTAGGATACAGGTACTATCAACCATCTCACAATTTTCCACCGTTCAACCAGAGCCTTCAAAGACGGTTGGGCTGCAATCATTGCATTTGTTTGAACATCATCAATCCAAATCCATTCGGCTTTTTGGGCAGTGAACTGAAACAGGGGACCATCTTGCAAACCCCACACATGGTCGGCTAACGATAATGTGTCAGGGGCTAAAAATTCATATTGAATTTTAGCTATAGGTTCATTTAACTGACAACGATAGAATAGACATCGACAGGCATCCATTGCCTGTCCTAGTTCTTGTACCGCTACCCGAAAAATATCATCTAAATTCAGAGACTCTCGAATGGCAGCAGTAATCGAATTTACTAATCGTTCTTTCCGTTCTTGGATAGTAATGGAACGATAGGTTTTTAGTAACTTATACTGACCAGCTTGTAGATAGGTAACCAATCGTTCTACAAACGGTCCTGGATCAACATCACTAAATTGGAACCCAGTTTCCACGAAGTACTTCGACTTAGCCCGAGCAATTTTGGCAGCCAATTCAGGTCTATAGGCAAGAATACGATCCATCAGGATCTCCGCTGCCCGATAATTAAATTGTCGATCGAATGTCCAGACCCCCTCAAATACTCGCGACTGATCCACTCCTTGCACGTCCATGGACTTTGGATTTTGCACATGTCCTTTTCGTTCCTGACAAATTAGACATGATGTATACCGTTCCGCAATCACCACCAAGTGCCACTCCTGACTCAGAGAATCTGATGGGTCAAAGGCAATGGTTTCATACAGACCTGATGTATTGGTGAAATCGGTCTCTGGAGCAGCTAATACATAAACTTGATCAGAACGGTCAGCAATTCGACGGTAGCGGTTTGCCTCTTGGCGATAAAATCGTTCCCGTTGAAAACTAGCAATCACTAAAGGCGATTCGGATCCAGCCAACACTTGATCTTCAATGGCATGGGACAGAGCCGTCAAAGAAGATTTAAAGTAAATCTGGGGGCGTACTTGGGGTATAACCCTTAAGACGGCTTCCAAAACTGGTATGCTTATCTTCATTTTGGCCTTAACCTTAAGGATTAGGCGCTAAACGGGTAGCGGCTCGTATAAATATTCAAACCAGTTTCCATCTGGGTCTTTGCCGTAAAATGATGCAGTACCATCTCGATGTTCATGGATGGGGGATAAATCTAACCCTTGATTATTTAAGTGGTTATAAGCAGATTCCATTTCTCTTCGCTCACTAAAGACGAACCCAAAATGAGCACCAGCTTGTTGGTACTGGGCACTGAGTAATGCAAGTCCATCATTTCCTGCTTTTAGATATGCCCAGTCAGTATCCTGCCACACTAAATCCATTCCCAAGGCTTGATAAAACTGGGAAGATTGCTCTAAATCTGTTACTCGAATCGCTACATGACCCAATCGTTTTAACTTCATAAGGGGTCGGTTGCTACGAACCGTATAAACAATGTATTCTTATTTTAACCGTAAGTGCTGTTCAATCAATGGATGTTTATAATTTAATTCACCACTGACCCACCAGACTTACCAGTAGCCAGTCCGTCGCCAGTTGAAAAATGTTTCCAACCAACGTTGATGTCGGGGATGGCTGGCTTGGATGTCATACCACTGCATGGCTGTTTGATGGAGGATTTCGCCATAGGTAGGAGAAACAAGAGCAAGCTGGATAAATTGGGGGAGGGTTAAACGGTGTTGAATGGCAAGAGCGATCGCCCCAGAAAATTCAACCGCTGCAGCTCCAATCATTTGGCAACCCACTAGGATTTGATCTCGAACAACCATTTGACAGAGCCCCGTGGTTTGGTCTGTGAAATGGGCTGTCACGAGTTGGTCGTAGGGTAACACCAAAATATGGAGAGATTGTCCATAATACCAATATTTCTTAGCTTCTTTAGGGGTCAATCCCACAGTTACCAGGGGCGGATCAGTCCAAACAACCTTCGGGATCTTTCCATAATCAACCTGTTGTCGGGTACCAAACAGGGCATTACGAACCGCGATTGTTGCTTCATGGCAAGCCATATAATCCCACACCTGTCCATCAATGGGGTTGCCACAGGCATAAATCTGGGGATGGCTGGTTTGGAAGCGATGGTTGACTTGGATACATCCTTTTGAATTCAGCTTTACCCCTACGGATGAAAGGTTAAGGGGTTCCACGACGGGTTGCATAGGAGGAACCACCACTAGGGCATTGGCTTGAATGGAGGGGGCACCATGCAGGTGCATGATTATTTCTCGCCCCCGAGATTCTAGTGTTTCAATTCTCAAATCTGATAAAATTTCAATTCCATCGGCTTCCAATTGGGCATGGAGGATGGAAACAACCTGTTCATCCATGGTGGGTATAATCGATGAACACTGGGGCACTAAGATAACTTGACAGCCTCCCCGTCGCCATACTTGGGCAAGAACAACTGCCATGGGTCCATTGCCTACCATTATGATGGAACCCAATTCATTCAACTGTTGTGGAGGAAGATGGCAAAGTTGTTGAGGGGTAAAATAAGGACAATCCTTCAAGCCCGAAATGGATAACGGGGTGGGTTCTGAACGAATGGCAAGTAGGTAACGACGGGAACAAAGGGTGCGCCCTGTCACTGTAAATTTTAAGGGAGATTCAGGTTGAAAGCAGCCTGATCCATGGATGACATCTACACCCAGATGGAGTAACCCATCTGGATGATCCTTTTGATGAAAATGGTCACTGACTATGGAAATCCACTGAACTTGGTCACCGAAGGACCTTGAATTATTGGGAATATGGGGCAATGGATGGGTGGATGAGTTACATAATCCTAGTCCGTCCATGAATAGGCATGGGGTGGTGTTTTGGGTTACCAATGCAACTCGCGATCGCCATTGGGATGCCAATCGAGCCGCCAGCATCCCCGCTGGACTTGCACCAATTACCACTAAGTCATAGTCATAGATCATATGGATGGGATTTGAGTAAAAAAAGGGTTCACCTGTTTATATTTCCCTAAAAACGGGTATTCTCCCCTCTAAAGACCTCTGTTGTTTCGGGGGTTTTCATTAGGAGGAAGCCATGAATCAAATTTCCCATGGGGGAGATCAGGGAACAGAGGATCAACTCATCCAGCCCACACCAAGGGAAGATGTACCCTGGACCAGTGTCCAGCAAATGTTTCAACAAATATGGGGATATGAACATTTTCGACCCCCCCAAGGAGAAATAATCCACAGCATATTGTCTCAAAAAGATACCTTGATTGTGATGCCAACCGGGGGAGGAAAATCAATTTGTTTTCAACTACCCGCCCTGCTGCACCATGGACTCACCCTAGTGGTATCTCCTTTGGTGGCATTGATGGAAAACCAAGTTCAGGAACTGCGACAGCAGCGACTGCCAGTAGCCACCCTCCACAGCCAATTAACGTCAGGGGATCGCCAACGGGTAATTGCAGACCTGGACAATCACCGTTTACGGCTATTATACCTCTCCCCAGAAACCCTTCTAACTCCATCAGTCTGGGATCGAATTTGTCGGGCGGACTTGCATATGAACGGCATAATCTTGGATGAAGCCCATTGCCTAACCCAGTGGGGTGATACATTCCGTCCTGCCTATCGACGGTTAGGAGCGGTGCGCCCCCAGTTATTAGCCACAAAACCTAAGGGGTATCGGATTCCAATTGCTGCATTTACTGCTACTGCTGATCCCATCACTCAACAGACGATTACATCAGTTCTGCAATTAGATGAACCCCAGCAATTCTTGCTGAACCCTTATCGAGATAATCTCCATTTGGCTGTACAAATAGTTTGGTCTCGCCAAGACCGACGCCGTCAGTTAATTCGATTTATTCAACAACAACAAGGCTCTCCAGGGCTAGTTTATGTACGAACACGGCGGGATAGCGAACTCATTACCCAATTATTAGTCCGTACTGGATTCACAACTATTGCCTATCACGCTGGACTAAGTGCTGCAACTCGCCGATTTGTGGAAGGACAATGGTTGTCTGGGAAGGTTCCCTTTGTTATTTGTACCTCAGCATTTGGCATGGGGATTAACAAGCCAGATTCTCGCTGGGTCATCCATTTTCAAGCTCCGGCTATGCTGTCAGAGTATGTCCAAGAGGTTGGACGGGCGGGGAGGGATGGAAAAGCTGCCTATGCCTTGACGTTAGTGAGTGAACCCACGGGTTGGCTGGATGGGGAAGACCAACAGCGGTGGCGATTTTTTGAACAACACAGTCAGCAGCAATGGCTGAAAGCCAGACAATTGGTAAAGGAATTGCCCCAAAGGGGAGACGTGGAGTCTGTAAATCGCCAATATCCTGAGGGAGCGATCGCCCTTTCCCTACTGCATGCCATGGGGCATCTGGAGTGGCGTACCCCGTTTGAATACCAAATTAATTCCGCCAGAGCCATAACGGATTTCCCATTCATCAGCTCCCTCAAGCCCATGATACAGTATCTCACCACCAATCAATGCCGGTGGCAGTATCTACTGAATGCCTTTGGATTCAACGACGATGCCAGATACTTAAGGTGTGGACATTGCGATAACTGCCGACAAAGAAAAGATAAACATTGACAAATAAACTGAAGACATTGGCATTTTGTCAAATATTTGTTATAATTTGTAATAACAATTACAGTTTTAATCTAGTTTCGCCTTTTAAATAGGGATTATTCAATTCGGATACATGCTGGAGGTTTCACCTTGAATTACGAGGGTGATTCAACTAAAAAGCAAAGTCAGATTACGGAATACTGAAAGGAGTACGTCATGGACAGACCCGTTGAGTTATCATTGGAACAAGAATTTCACCTGCGTTTCTTTGAGTCCCAAGTGCAGAGAATGACCCATCAACAGGCGCAAGAGTTTTTAGTTAATTTGTATGAACAAATGATGATGAGGGAAACCATCTATAAAAGTTTTCTGAGACACCAATGGGGTTTAGAAACCAGCCCAAGTTTTGAGTAATTTTACCAGAGATTTGGATTTATCCCTTAGACCGGTTGGGAATTAAGGATCAAAATCCCTAAAATGCTTATACAGTCCTAGTTTCCGAGATTCTGTGCAAAAAAACACTGAAGTGTTTGATGAAAAGGGTTTCCAGGACTTTTGATCTTATTACTCAGCAACTCTCCTAGAAAATGGCAGCATCCGTCCTGTTAATGTGTCACTACGCTCTCTGATGTTAGGCACATTACCCCTGCGATGACTGTCTGAGTTTAAATTCTTGTTTCTTCAAGCCGAAGAGTATATGAGGAGACTTCACTAATACAAAAGATAGGGAGGGTATTGCTGACGAGAGTATCCCAATTTTCCACATTTGCCCTCATCCCCTAACCCACTTTCCCTTTTTGGGAAAATGGGAACCGGATTCAGAATCCCTCTCCCGTTCTGGGAGGGGGATTTATGGTGAGGACTACAAAATTGGTTGTATCCATTAGTAATATCCCCAGTTTAAGACAATCCCTTTGTCGTTCATACTTAGGCTAAACCTTATGCTAAACAAATTAAATTTTCTTCATCGTTAGACCACTCATTACCCCATGTTTCAAGCCACCCGTCAACGTTTGGCAATCTGGTACACCATGATTACAGCCGTTTTATTTTTGTTATTTGCCACTGGGGTTTACATTTATGTTCGTAGTACCCTAATCGAGCGGATTGATGATACGTTAAGCCATGTGGTGGAGGTCGTTGGGCGTTCGTTAGCCTTTCACTCCAGTATCAACCGTCGCCCTCCCTCAGCCAATGATGTTTTTCAGATTTTACAAGCCCAAGAGTTGATTGAACCAGGAGAAGAGGATCACATTGACTTAGAGTGGTTTAATGCGGACGGAGAGTTGGGGTGGTTTACTTTCTTAGAACCATTAAATGTACCCCTACACATTAACCCTAATGGTGAAACGATTCGCATTAACCCATCATTTCCCATTAAGTCCTCTGAACCGGATACTGCCTTACAATTACGACAAATTACAAAGCCAATTACACTCCAAAATAAATTATTGGGTTATTTGCGAGTGAGTCATCCATGGTTTGAAGTGACTAAACCAACCCATCAATTGATGTGGGATCTCAGTATTGGCATAGCCATTATGGTGGGGATGGTAGGAGCAATTGGCTGGTTTCTATCTGGATTGGCGATGGAACCCGTTTTAGAAGCTTATCAACGGTTGAAACAGTTTACAGCTGATGCATCCCATGAATTACGTAATCCGGTTGCGATGATTCAAACCAATGTACAAGTGGCATTATCAGAGCCAGAAATTAAGGATGAATTGAAACAACAATTAACCGTAGTGGAACGCCTTACCCGACGATTGGGAAAATTAGTGGAGGATTTGTTGTTTTTGACTCGCCAAGATAGCGGCATGATTCATTGGATGCCTGTTACGGTTCATTTGGATGAAGTATTAATGGAGGTGGTGGAAGAACAACAGGCGATCGCCGATGAAAGAGGAATTCACTTACTACTGGACTTGCCCGAATCCGATGTGGCTGCTGATGCTAATGCATGGTTTAAGGTACAGGGAGACCGGGATCAACTATGCCGATTATTTACCAATTTAATCGATAATGCCCTTCACTGTACTCCGTCCCTGGGAATGGTGCGGGTAACCCTCCAATCCTCTGTAGCCACCTCGATTCCTCGACTGCAAGTACGAGTCACTGATACGGGGGTTGGAATTCCTGAAACAGAGTTACCTCATATTTTTGATCGCTTTTATCCCATTCACCCAGTTCCATCTTGCAGCAAAGGGAAGGGATCTGGTTTAGGATTAGCAATTGTTCGGGCAATTGTAGATAATCACCACGGGCAAATTGAAGTTGAGAGCCAATTAAACAAGGGTACGATGTTTGTAGTAACGCTACCAACAGAGTAACCAAAGTAAATCTTTTTATTTACGAGGAGATAGGAACAGAACCGCTACAAAAGCAAACAGAGCCGCTAGTCCAGGTACAAGAGTATATAGAAAGCCGCTGATATAAAGGTTTTGAAACCAATCACTATAATCTGGGACTCCCCCACCCCCTTCATTGCTGTCCCACACCAAACGATAACGGGTATATAGGTAGGCAAAACCTAAGAATAATGAGGTTAATAGCCCCATTGCAGGGGTAAAAACACGCCAAACCTGGGTGTGGGTAGCGAGTTGCATTCGGGTTAGAAATAAAGCAGTCACCACTAAAAGTGTGGTACCTAGCAGACCGCTTATAATCCCAAGTACCAGTCCGACTATTAGAATAATTCCCATATAATTCTAAGCACTGAAGTTAACACGTTGATTCTATCGAAATTAATAAAAATGATTCCCTGAAAGAAGGGACGAAAAAATTGTTTAACCCACACTGGAGATAATACACTAGAAAAAATCACCAACTTAGGGAATGTTAGGATATAGTAGATAAGGTAATTAATAGATTGATTACCTTTTTTAGAAATGACATGCTTAAAAAGTAATGGGTTTCAAGCACTACTCTTTTAGGCATAATTCCGTTGGGAAAATCGAGTCTAATGGGTGGGTGAGCCAAGGTAATACCTTAATTGGGGAGTTGGCAACAATCCCTCTATCCATCAGTACTCTGCCTAGTGGGAGCAGACTGTGAAACTTCGTCCTTCAGGTCGAGGAGAATGTCAAAACAAGGATCATTTCAATGAAGTGGGTCTACGCCCGCTTTTTTTATTGACTGATGCTTTTCTGGTCTAAAGGTTATTTTTTTAAGCGAAGAGTTATCAGGGCGATTATCGCCCCTACTGTTGTGGAAGGAATCAAGGACTAGGAACTACATTGGTTTATTTATCCGTTGGAGAACTAAAGTGGCTCACCCGCTTGCCCCTCTCATACTTGAATTATCCACTCCTATTGCTGAGGGTTTGGGGTTGGATGTGGTAGAGGTGATTTTTCACACCCATTATAATCCCCCTGTTCTCAGGGTTAATATATGTAACCCTAACCAGGATACAAGCTTAGATGATTGTGAAAAAATGAGTTTAGCATTGGAACCTATCTTAGACCAAGCTCAATTAATCCCCAATGCTTATGTACTGGAGGTTTCTAGTCCGGGTGTTCCCCAGATACTCAGTAGCGATCGCGAATTCACTTCATTTAAGGGTTTTAACGTGTTAGTCACTACAACTGAGTCTTGGCAAGGTCATTCCCAGTGGAGTGGTCGCCTCATCAGTCGTAATCTGGAAACTATAAAACTAAATCTTAAAGGAAGAACAATATCCATCCCCCGTCATCTCGTTAGTACAGTTAAGTTAACTGAATCTGATTAGAATCCAATGATTTGGGAGTGGAAATACAGGGATTGAATAGGGGGGTTCTAGGGGCGTTGCCCCCAAACCCCCAACTAATTCCTACCCTTATTTATTTAGGACTAGCATTCGGGACATCAACTGATTAACAAATTAATCGAAACCATAAAAGGTCAAGACACTGGATCCATATTTTTTGCAAACAGCCTGTTTTTTGGCATAACTCGCAAAGACAGTGATAACGAAGCAGTTCCCAAGAGTATCCTTGGCAAATCAATCGTAGTAATTTCTAACAATAAACTTTGATCATTTTGTAGGAGATCACCCATGTCCTTAGTCAGTTTAGTTGGGCTAAGAGAGTTAATTGAAAGTATTTGTAGAGAACGAAATCTTCCAAAATCAGCCGTGGAGGCAGCGTTAAAAGAAGCTCTAGTTAAAGGGTATGAGCGTTACCGCCGCACCATACGAATTAACGGATCTGGATTTGATGATGGTTATTTTAATAATTTTGAAGTAGAACTAGACACAGAAAATGAAGGCTTTCGGGTACTAGCCAGTAAACGGATAGTAGAACAAGTCATGGATTCAGATCATGAAATTGCTCTGAATGAAGTTCAAGAGGTAGTTGCCGAAGCACAATCGGGTGACACCGTAGTCTTGGATGTTACCCCAGATCAACATGAATTTGGACGTATGGCTGCTATTCAAACCAAACAAGTGTTAGCTCAAAAATTAAAAGATCAGCAATCTCGTCTAGTTCAAGAAGAATTTCAAGACTTGGAAGAAACGGTACTCCAAGCCAAGGTGCTTCGATTTGAGCGTCAATCTGTGATTGTTTCCGTTAGCAGTAGTTACGGACAACCCGAAGTGGAAGCTGAGTTATCTAAAAGGGAACAGTTACCCAATGATAACTATCGAGCGAATGCCTCTTTTAAGGTATACCTAAAAAAAATTTCTGATGAAACCCGTCGAGGTCCTCAACTACAAGTTTCCAGAGCGGATGCAGGGTTAGTTGTATATTTATTTGAAAATGAAGTGCCTGAAATCCAAGATGAAATCGTCCGAATTGTGGCAGTTTCTCGGGAAACAAAT
Organism: uncultured Synechococcales cyanobacterium; assembly: GCA_903897715.1. Classification (GTDB taxonomy): domain Bacteria; phylum Cyanobacteriota; class Cyanobacteriia; order CAIUCS01; family CAIUCS01; genus CAIUCS01. Next base: position 958 of record CAIUCS010000020.1, on the reverse strand, counting down.
CCTCCAACCCGTCATGTGGGTGCCCGAACTAAAATTGCAGTGGATACGGTAGAACGAGATGTGGATCCGGTCGGTGCTTGTATCGGGGCACGCGGCTCACGTATCCAGGCAGTAGTACAAGAACTCAGGGGTGAAAAAATAGATGTCATCCGTTGGTCACCGGATCCAGCCACTTATATTGCCAATGCCTTGAGCCCGGCTCGCATTGATGAAGTGCGGTTGATGGATCCCGATGAACGACAAGCCCATGTTCTTGTTAGAGCAGATCAACTGAGTCTGGCAATTGGTAAGGAAGGGCAAAATGTTCGACTGGCTGCTCGGTTGACGGGTTGGAAAATTGACATTAAAGATTCAGCAAAGTATGACCATGAGGCTGAAAACTTGAAAATTCAAGCTATCTTGGAGAACCGCCATTCGGTTCAATCTGCCCCATTAGAGCCTGAGGATGATTGGGAGGAAACTGAACCCCATTTCGAGGATGAAGATGCTGTTCCCTTGGACATCCCAGAACAGGACTCTTCTTTGAATCCTGATGATGACCATACAGATTATTTAATCCAACTCCCAGAGGAAAGTTCTGGTTGATACCCAAGTCAATGAACAATTGACCGATTGCTTACGGGAGCATCCGCCAGATAGCTCCCAAGGCAATAACCCTAAATATCAACGGCTGGGATGCGCCGACCTATGGTAACGTGAGTTCTGGATAAGATAAGGGCGGCAGCCCTAGGCTGAAATAAGCAAACCATTCAGCAAATCCCCCCCTATGTCTCGCTTAGAAGACCTCTTCTGCTCAGTCGATGAACTTCTGCCAACGCTTTGAACCCCAGTGGCAACCGCAACTTTTGCAGAGTGGGCTGCAAACCCAGAATCGGGGCCGACAACTTTGCCTGAGGGAAATCATAACGATTGTGATTGCTTTTCATCAACAGGGCTACCCCACGTTCAAGGACTACTA
>CAIUCS010000019.1 GCA_903897715.1 uncultured Synechococcales cyanobacterium | reverse complement strand
ATTAACATCAGTAGGCAACACCGAATATCCCTTTCTGGCTGAATTGACTGATCCCCGTCCAGACCTCCTGCTAACTTCTCACCCCCAAGGTTCATGGAACCCTTTGAAATAAGCGGAGTAATTAAGCACTCTCGGTTCGATGGGTTTTCTCCTTCCACAAGGCATTGAGCTGGTTGACTGACAAAAGTTGTACGCCCTCACCCTAACCCTCTCCCGATGAGAGAGGGTTAGGGTGAGGGCTTTCGGGGTTTTGGCTGAGAAGTTTTGTCAGTCAATTAGGGCGTTGAGTGTCATAGTTTAATAAATTTAGAAAATTTCTAATCTATTTCTATGAAGAATAGGGGATGGGCAACTGAGGTGGTAGAATATATAATAATTTATAAATTTTTTGTTGTGTTAATTTAGGGAGGAAGATCTATTCTATGGCAGGTACTACTGGGGAACGCCCATTTTCCGATATTATCACCAGCGTTCGCTATTGGGTAATCCATAGCGTTACCATCCCCGCTTTATTTATTGCTGGATGGCTTTTTGTTAGCACTGGCTTAGCTTACGATGTTTTTGGAACTCCCCGCCCTAACGAATACTTTACCCAATCCCGCCAAGAACTACCGATTATTAGCGATCGCTATACAGCTAAGGATCAGGTTACTAAATTTATCAAGTAAGTATTTATACTTCCATCCCATTGGACCTGAATAAAAAAACTCATTCATTTTTGGTAATCAATTATGACCAGCAATAATCCCAATCAGCCTGTATCCTATCCAATTTTTACTGTTAGATGGCTTTCTGTCCACGCTTTGGGAGTCCCTACCATATTTTTTCTGGGTGCCATCGCAGCTATGCAGTTTATTCGTCGTTAAACAATCATGAAAAGAGTTGACAATCCCAATCGCCAACCCGTTGAACTCAATCGCACTTCTTTATTTTTAGGACTGCTTTTAATTTTTGTTCTGGGGTTATTGTTTTCCAGTTACTTCTTCAATTGATCAATTCATTTATCCTTTAGGGTGCTGGGGTAAAGAACCATCGTTCCCCATCTTCAGCCATGTATCGTTTGGTTTTAATAAGGAGTTCAAAAAACGTGTTGAAAGACGGCAAAATTCCATTATGGTTGGTGGCGACTGTCGCCGGTATGGGTGTTTTATTTGTATTAGGGCTTTTCTTTTACGGATCCTATGTGGGCGTTGGTTCAGCCAGTTAACACTTAAGAGAGTATCCCAGTTTTCCACGTTTGCCCTCATCCCCTAACCCCTTCTCTCTTTTTGGGAGAACGGGAGCTGGGTTCTAAATTCCTCTTCCATCCTGGAAGAGGAATTTAGGGTGAAGGCTGGAAAATTGGGGTGGAACCAAATTTAAGCTAATTCACTGAAAACGAATGGCAGGAGTCCAATACCCTCTTACCATTCGTTTTATTTTTGATTGATGAATCAAAGAATAGTATTCATGACATCCATCGATATTCTAATCCTTTCCAATGGACCCGGTGAACTTGCCACATGGGTGCGTCCTGTGGTAAAAGCCTTGCGAAAACAGTTAGCCGAGTATCCCTTTGACGTTCGTATTTCTTTAGTTTTATCCCCTTGCCCCCATGCCAGTGGTAAGGAAGGACTGATCGCCGCCTCCTATACAGAAATTAATCGTTTCCAGACAGCGGAGCATTTTTTTCCATTTTTGTTGTGGGGCAAAACCGCTGACCGATGGGACTGGTTTCCCAAAGGAGTGGTCTTGTTTTTAGGAGGAGATCAATTTTTTCCCCTCCTGATTGGTCGTCGCATGGGTTACCCCACTATAATTTATGCCGAATGGCAAGCCCGTTGGTGGCGATGGGTGGACTGGTTTGGTGTGATGCAGCCTGAAGTTATCTCCCCCATCCCCCCATCCTATCGCCATAAATTCACCGTCGTCGGTGACTTAATGGCTGAAGCTGCAACTGCTTCTTCACCCATTGGTAACCATTGGCCGTTTACTACGGAAGATGAAATTATTGGACTACTGCCAGGGTCTAAACCCAATAAGCTCAGCCAGGGAGTTCCCCTCACCTTGGCCATCGCTGAACACATTCATCGTGTTCGTCCACAAACTCGTTTTATCATTCCAGTCGCTCCAAACTTGGAATTACAGACCCTTGCCAGTTATGCCCATTCAAAAACTAATCCGGTTATTTCCTTGGTAGATGGTCAAACCGCCCAACTCAAACGCCCACCTCAAGTAGACTATCCTTACTTAGAAACCCCATCAGGATTGATTATTTACCTATGGACTCCCTTTCCTGCCTATGAAGTCCTAAAACAATGCTGCCTTTGTTTAACCACAATTGGTGCGAATACAGCAGAATTGGGCTCTTTGGCAATTCCCATGATTATACTACTCCCCACTCAACAAATTAATGCCATTCATACCAGGGATGGGCTCATTGGTCTATTGAGCAATTTACCTATTGTGGGTGGGTTGATTGCTGGTGTCGTCAATCGTTGGGCAATGGAACGAGTTGGATTATTGGCATGGCCAAATATATGGGCAAAAGAAGAAGTTGTACCAGAATTATTGGGGCATTTAGAACCTGAAGCGGTGGCATCATTAGCGTTAGACTGGTTACAAAATCCTGAAAAATTAAGTCGGATCAGGGAACGTCTCCGTCAGGTTCGGGGTCAACCAGGGGCAGCGGAGAAACTGGCAACGATGGTGATTCAGGCGATGGAGGAATGGATCTAACTGGTGGGGAGATGCCTACACCTGTTGGATTAAGGCAGCCAGATATCCTTGGGAACCGTCTAACAGGTGACGAGCAATGGAAGAAATTTCTTTATCTAGCAACTCAGCATTGACTTGAATGATGACCCGAGACTTTAGCTGTTCCCAGGCATTGGGATCTCTACTAATGCCACCCGTTTCATTAATCAGGGCAACACTGCCCACATGCTTATACCCCGCAACACGGGGAGGCACCCTGGGTATAAGGTCATTACCATTGACCACCCGAAAAGTGCGATCGCCCAATTTGGGATTGAATGCCTCTCGAAAGGTTCCATCCCCCACCCGTGGGGAGCCAAAAGTATAGACCCCAGAAACTTCAATTCCGATTGCTGGATATTTTTCCACTAAAGAAGCCGCTGCCAAGGTTGCTAAAGCCCCGCCCAAACTATGTCCAGTGATCCACAGAGATTGTCCCTGATCAAAACAATCAAATAGTCCTTTCGTTAACTCAATCACCACTGAGTTGAACGCACTATTAAAACCTTCATGGACATAACCAAGGGGACCTTCGGATTTGGTAAATCCCAGATCTGTTTTCCAATCTTTCAACTTCTTTTCCGTTCCCCTAAAGGCAACAATTATGGCACTGTGATTTCCAATAATATAAGCTTGGGTATCACTAATACGACGAGTCCCTTCTAGAAACTTGAATTTAGGAAACCCCCATGCCAGGGCTTGGGCACGGATTTTGTCTGGAGGATCATAAGCCAAACCACTTGCTAAAGCCATGGACAGAGCATTTGAATGATCATACTTTCTTATCTGAGGATTAAATTGAAATGATGAATACTGAACAGGTGGTTGTTGGTTCATAGGTTTTCCCAGATTATCCGTAAGTTTAAAATTAAAAATAAATCATAAGCCCAAGGGTAAGCCAGTTGACCTCCCGTTGACGCTGGTGATGATCCGTCCCCACCCTGCCTCGCTCCCTTGGTCCCAAAAGATTTGTTGAATAACATCGTAACTATAAAGGTCGTAATTCCCACCAATTCCGATATCGTAGGAATCACTGGAGCCAAGGCGAGTACCATAGGGGTCATGGACTAACCATTGCTTTTGAATTGGATCATGTCCCACAATGACACAGATATGCCCCGATCCTTTATAGGCAAAGCCAACAACAATGGGAATTTTTGCCCTTAAAGACAGTAGCAAGTCTCTGCCTGAAAGGGTATAGCTAAAATAAGACTCAATTCCTAAATCCATCAAAGCCCTTGTCTGGGCGTTATGATCCGTTGTATCACCGTACTTACCCACAATTCGCATATAAATTGACTCTGGTTCTGGAAATCCTTGTTCCTTTGCCCGTTTACTTAGCTCCCCCCCCAACAGGTAGTCGGCTAACATTGCATTACTGGTGGTGTTACATTGTCTCCAACCTGGACCAAAAATAGTAGGATCGTTATTGAGTTGAGTAAAGTAGGGAACGGGAAGCTTAATAACTTGATTGAATTCAACGGTTTCAATTTGAATATGTTCGTTAAAAATGTAAGCCTCTTGAAAAGAGGTTTTACCATCGATGGCGGTAATTGGAGACGTTAATTGCAAATATAAATGTTTATTACGATCAGGAGATACCTTCAGTACCCCAAATTCAGTATCTTTGGACAAAAATACTTTCTCAGAATTACTCAATTCGTCCGTACCCGCAATCCGTTTTTTAAGAAAAGTATCCCGAATAATAAATGCCTGAGAGATAACTTGAATGTGTTCGCCAAAAATAAACCCTTGTTGAAATGAGCTTTTACCATCTAAGGCGACTAAGGGAGCAGCCATCTGAACTAGAAAATGTTTGTTGCGATCGGGCGCAACTTCTCGAACATCTAGTTCGGTTCCTTTGGGCAAGGGAACTTTTTCAGAATCAGTTAAATCTAATGTGCCTAATAATCTTTTCTTAAAGACAGTATTGGTTCCAATGATAATTTTTGGCATAATTAACGTTACTGTGAAGGGATAGGGAACTGCAATTAAATCATAACAAACTCGGATTGGGCATCAAAAAAATTTATTTTAGTTCACATCAAGGGATCCACCATTGAGCGGTGGGGATACCCAATTTTACACGTTTGCCCCTAGTTGACTGACAAAAGTTGTACGCCCTCACCCCCAACCCCTCCCCCAAGGGGCGAGGGGAGCCGATCCACCCCTCCGGTTCCCTCTCCCATCGGGAGAGGGCTAGGGTGTGGGCTTTCGGGGTTTTGGCTGAGAAGTTTTGTCAGTCAATCAGCGTTTGCCCTCATCCCCTAACCCCTTCTCCCTTTTTGGGAGAAGGGGAACCGGATGCAAAGCTCCTCTCTCGTTTTGGGAGAGGAATTTAGGGTAAGGGCTGTAAAATTGGGATGCACCCTCAACCCATTTCCTCTGGAACCCCATAGCATTCACTACCGTTATGGGGAGTTTTCCCATTCTGAACTCAGTCGTTGGTAATCAAACTCCCTTGTCCCAATATGACAGGTGATACAACTGGAAGCGGTGGGTGGGGACGTAAAATTTACTTTGGGATGAAGTGCTTTAAAGAATCGAGACTGGGCAATGCGAAAGGGAATGGACTCATCTTCTCCATAGGCACGGGAACCTTGATTCAAAAACATCCAAATTGCTTTTAACACTGGTCCACGGGGTAAATTAAGCGTGACCCCATAATGTTGAGAGTCGAGTAGTAGTTCTCGCCAAGTTTCAGTGGGTAATACTATGGGGGGTAGGGCGACATGGCAACTAGTACAATTTTCAAAATAATATTGTCTTCCCAACTCTAGGGAAGGGGATAAAGGTTCCAAGCTGATGGTGATCGGGCTTGATTCCAGAGGTCGGGATGAATTAAGAGTACTGTCGGCAAGGTGGGGAAAACGGCTCAGGGGGAGTTGATGGGCTTGGGCGAGCCCCCAGCCCGCAATAATACTCCAGAAGAATAATAAGGCGATTAACACAAAGGGCGATCGCCCAGATTTCCGAGATTTAGGCATAGGAACTGGAGGTCAGGAATAAGGACGAAGGATGCAGCCAAGTTATGGCATAGTATGATTTATGATAAAAGCAATTGGTATAATACATCGATTAAACGATTAACACAATAAATCTCCAACCCGGCATTCAGAATGGGTAATCATTGGGCGATTTCCATCGGCATCAATCAGTATCAACACTTTCAACCGCTTAGTTATGCCCAAAACGACGCACGGAGCATTCAAACCTATTTGGTTGATGAAGTTAAAATACCACCGTTTCACTGCTTATTGATGACAGATACATCCTTACCAGTGGATGACTGCCCCACCTATCCGGAACATCGCACCATCCAAACTTGGTTATCCCGTTTGGAACACACCCAGTTTCAACCTAGAGATTCATTGTGGTTTTTTTTCAGTGGGTATGGAGTGTGTGACCAGGAACAGGATTATCTGGTGCCCATTGATGGGAATCCTACGGCGATTTCCACCACTGGAATTTCCACCCTCAGTTTATATGAACAATTCCGACTACTCCCTGATATTAATCTGTTAGTGATTTTAGATATTAATCGTAGTCAAGGGCTTCTGGGTGGCAAAATGACGGGAGCGCAGACGGTTGATCTAGCCCATCGTTTCGGTATACCCACCATTTTATCCTGTGGGTGTGAACAATTCTCCCATGAGGTTACAGACCTCCGTCAAGGATTATTTACAGTGGCATTACTGGAAGGGTTGCGCTCTCGTCAATGTGATTCCATTGTACGGTTGGATGAATATCTATGCGATCGCCTGCCTCAGTTGAGTGAACAATATGGGAAACCCACTCAAACCCCATGGACTATTGCCCATGCTTCCCCTCATCTCTCCCCAGCGATACTACCCCAGAGTACATCAGATTATTGTATCCCTTCCACCCACCATGGGGATGGGGTTGAACCCATTAACACCCCGGTCAATTTAAACCGTAATCCAACGGGAAAGGATTTACAGTTATCTCAAAATACATTCCCCGTCATGGCGGTGGATGTTAGTCAAACCCCAGATCAATTCCATGAACCTCCACCCCCATTGGTAGCAGATCGATTTTGGAAAAAGACTATTTTAGGGGGGGGTGCCCTGGCGATCACCTTATTAACAGGGGTCTTAATCCGTAATCCCTATCTGGTTCAAACAGGGATGAATGCAGCCCAAAGCCAGGTTATTTGGGAACAATCTCAGCAGTTAGCACAGGATAGTACTGCAGAAAATATCATCTCAGCGATTTCCCTTGTCAGTCAAATCCCCACTAACCTACCCCTGTCTCCCCGGGTTGCTGAACAAATTAAGAGTTGGGATCAGTCATTGGTTAACCTGGTTAGAGCCCAAGTTACACAACGGTCATTTACGAAGGCGATCGCCATCGCCCGAACCATTAGTACCCGTAGACCTACCCTTAGGGCAGCGATGCAGGGTTTTGTGGAACAATCCAGTATTGAACTTTTACGACAGGCTGAGTTATTAGCCAGTCAAGGGCAGTTAAGGGGGGCAATCCAATTAGTATCAACTATTCCCCCAACTACCACCCCGTGGAGAACTGGTCAACAATATGTTGACCAGTGGAGTCATCAAATATTAAATCTGGCTGAAGGGTTATTTGCCGCAAAAAATATAGAAAAAGCCATTGCCCTGGCATCAGAGATTCCCAGTACTACTCCCGCCTATGGTAAGGGTCAACAATACGTGAAGAAATGGAAACTCGTTCAGGCAGCCTTGAAAACCTTACAACCCCGCCCATCCCCAAATTAATCGTCAGTGAGGGTCATTGGGGACGAACGGTGGCGATGGCTAATTTAACTTGGGGAATCCGTCGGAGCTGATCCATGACTAAAACCACCCGACCATGGCTCACCTGTTGGTCAGCATTGATAATTACCACCACTTGGGGACGATTACCAACTAGCGATTGAACCTGACCGTTTAGTGCCTCCAAGGTAGAGGGTTGCTGATTCAGAAATAGTTGCCCTTGGGAATCTATGGTTACCACAATCTGGGTGGTGGGCTGTCCTTGTCCACTGCTTGCCTTGGGAAGATTAACGGGCAACCCCTCTGTGCGGGACAAAAAAAGGGTTGACATGATAAAAAAGGTCAGAATTGCAAAAATCACATCGATCATGGGTACGATGTTAATTTGGGGGGGCATATCCCCATCCTCTTCATCCCGCAGACGCATTGGGTGATCCTCCCCGTTCATAATTGTGGCGGTAAATCAATTCTAGGTGTCCCCCATATTCTTGGATTAGGGCAATCTGACGACGATAGAGTCCCCGAAATAAGTTAGCAAACAATAATGTGACAATTGCCACCACCAATCCTGAAGCGGTAGAAACCAAGGCTTCACTGATTCCCGATGTCACTTCTAGGGCAGTTTGTCCCCCTCCTTCCCCCAATCGCAGGGTAGCAAAAGAAGTAATCAACCCTAGCACTGTTCCAAGTAAGCCCAAGAGGGGAGCAAGGCTAATAATGGTGTCAAAAATGGTATTAAACCGTTTAAGTAGAGGGATTTCAGCTTGGGCAGAGGTTTCAAGGGCAAGACGAAAGTCGTCGGGATTGGGGCGATCAAGCTCTAATGCCGTCAAGAAAATACGAGGGAGGGGTAAACCCGTATTTTTTTGTAACCGACGATAGGCGGAAGCCGGATCCCGACGGTAAAGGGTAAGAAATTCTCGAACAATTCGTTCTTGGCGAACGGATAAGCCGAACCAAAAAAATAATCGTTCTAAAATTAAAGCAAGTCCTAATACGGAAAATCCAAGCAGGGGCCACATAACCACCCCGCCGGCTAAGAAAATTTTAACCATTGCCATGATCTTTAAACCTTTAAGGATGGGTTTCTAGTACTGATTGAACAACTTGAGCCATTGCCTCCTGTTGCTCTTGATCATACCCCCATCGTTGTAAAAAGGAAGTATAGGAACCCCCATCTGTGGATAGACTCCCTAAAAGTTCAATTAGTTTCTCTTGAATCATCGGCAATTTGAGGTGATGGATTAAGTGGACTGTTCGTTGTTGTACTCGCCTAGAGGCAGCAACCTGAACCGGAGAATCCTGTCGTTGATGGGTTATCGCCATGGATGTGGACATGGCTAAGTTTTTAACCAGCAAATCTGCAACCCATCCAGGAGACTGACGAAGAGCGGCGATTAAGTTGGCATCAGGGGAGTCAGCATAGGGATGTTCATCGGTTAAATAGGCAACAAAAAAACCTCTGGCTCCCTCTATGGTGGATACTAAAGCAGCGATAACCTGTCTAAGTTCATCTCCCGCTAATAATCCCGACTGGGCAGCTTGGATTAAATCCTGGGTAATTGAAATTGCGGTGGTGAACTCAACCCCCTCTGGGACTTGAATAGCGATCGGTGATGAGGGATCAGTCATAAATCCAGTTATAATTGAACGGCTAAGTTGTGCGGTGGCAGACAGTTTCGAACGCAGTACCAGTGGCTTCGGATGCTTTTCAAGAACCTTGGCGACGCATACGGAAATGACCAATGAGTGGTTAAAGCAACAGGGTTGGTTATCGGTGCGTGACCTATGGATGAAGGTTCAAGGTTTTGCATCATAATTGTAGGTTTGTTTGTGCTATTTTCTGGAACCACCCATTGCAGACCTGCATGGCGGGTGGTACGGGAGGGAAGGGTTAATCGCCTTCTCGAACCGATTATGCTCCTCCGCCATGCTGAACGGCTGGCATTAGATCATTCAGTTCTTCAATTCTAAGCATAGGAATATCTCGTACTGATGTGCCAAACCAAGGAAGCGATTTGGATACCTCGATTGCAGCAAGAACGCACGTAACTGCGTTAATATTTTCATTAGTTAAGCTTGAGTGACTCAATATCCATGTCAAAGGCAATAGCGCACATCCTTCCCCCTTCGGATTTCTTCTCTTTTTGTTGTTGAGTAACTACACTATTAACCACTCTTTTTTGAGGAGTCTGGGTAAGCATACTGACCTCCAATTAATCATGACTTTATCGGATAATGTTTATAGAATATTATAACCGATTTTAATTTTAAAGATTTTTTGAAGTACCATAGGGCGAGGGAAGGCAAAAGGTAAAAGTAAAAAGGCAAAGGGTTGGAATTGTCCTATTTTTTGCTGTCCTCCGATTGATACTCCAACTCCGTTCATACTTTTGCTCTTTACCTTTTTACTTTCACTATCTCTAATACGGTATTTGATGTCGTAGTTGATGATGAAGTCGAGTTCTTCGTCGGTGAAGCCGTAGTGGTGGGCAAGGATGCGATCGGTTTGGTCAATGATGGGTTTTGATTTATAAATTAAATGATTGAGTTAGAGTTATGCCAGTTTGCTTTTGATTTCTCACTAGCATTTCGCTATTCTCATGGATATTAACAAGATATGTAGCACCTAAATCTCTCAAGACTTTATCACCTAAGGCTGATTCAGGCACAGGAAAGTTATTTATATCCCATGGATTTAATTGTTTCATATTTGAAGTAACTGGGGTAAGTAGTCCGAGGTTGATGAAGAAAGAAGAAGCTCCCTGGAAATTACTAAAGACAGCAGGCAGTGAGATCGTCATCCGTTAAACTTGAGGAGTATGTATTCTTGCATTAATCGATCTAACGATTTTGATGGAGGTGATAATTGTGACAGGCGTTGTTGCATGAATAGGGTGTCACGAACGGGGTAGGTATAGCGTAAAGTTGAAGTACCATCTAAAACCTAACGCCTATGCCGTACCGAGTCCGCAACTGGTCTGATTATAACGCTAGTCTGAAGCAGCGCGGCAGTCTCACCCTATGGTTGAGCAAAGATGCCCTTGAGCAATGGGTAATGAACACAGCGACGGGTGGGCGAGGAGCCTGTCAACTCTACAGTGACACGGCGATTGCGACTGTAGCTACGCTCAAGAGCGTGTTCCATCTGGCTGGGCGTCAAGCTCAAGGATTTGTCGAATCGGTGT
>CAIUCS010000018.1 GCA_903897715.1 uncultured Synechococcales cyanobacterium | reverse complement strand
TCGATCGAAGACATTTTAACTTAATTCGATCCCAATTATTTACACATTTCAATCTTTTGCCTTGATTTTAATGAGCCACTGGTAAATCAAAATGGTTAAGTTTCCTCCCAATATTCCTATTCTGCTCGATGGTCGCCCGGTAGAAAAAATCACGGCGTTTTTGTTCCCCAATGGTGGTAACGATGACCCCAAGAAGTTAAGGGCAAACGAGGATAAAAGTTTTCAGGGAAGTATTGTTCTGGGAATGGGTTTTACCTTTGATGATACAAACCCAGAGGCAACACCGATCGCTGAGATGCACCGTTTAATTGAACAAAATCCTAAAAATGCGGAGGTGATTTTTCCCTACATTGGCGGTGAGGAAGTGAACAGTAGCCCGACTCATGCTCACCATCGTTATGTGATTAATTTTGGGGAAATGTCGGAGAAAGAAGTTAGGGAAAATTATCCTGTTTTAATGGCGATCGTTGAAGAGAAAGTTAAGCCTGATCGCCTGCTTTTATTAAAGAAAGGAAGTTTTACACAGAAAAAGCGAGGGACATTTTGGTGGCAGTTTGGGGGAGGTAGTAACCCTGGATTAAAAAGAGCGATCGCTGGGAGCGATCGGGTTTTGGTTACTGGATGTTCAGCAACAAAGTATTTGGGATTTCCATTTCTTGACTCCAAGATGGTGTTTAGTCATAAGCTTGTAGTCTTTGCACTGGATACATTTTCAAGTTTTGCCACAATGAAATCAAGAGTTCATGAAGTTTGGGCTATTTTTTTTAGTGCAACATTGGCAGAAACCTTAACTTACAATCCCTCCGACTGCTTTGAAACCTTCCCCTTCCCCGAAGAAACCCTCACCCCTAGCCCCTCTCCCAAGGCAGGAGAGGGGGACAAGAATAAGACCAATGAGCTTACCCCTAACCCCCCTCTTACTCCCCCCTCTCCCCTCGTGGGAGAGGGGGGCTGGGGGGGAGAGGGTCTTGAAGCCATTGGCAAAACCTACTACGAATACCGCGCCGCTCTCATGGTGCGAAATAACCAAGGCTTAACCGACACCTACAACCGCTTCCACGACCCCCACGAAGACGACCCCGAAATCCTCAAGCTGCGGGAACTCCACAGCCAAATCGATCGGGCTGTTCTGGATGCCTACGGCTGGCAAGACATTGAAACCACCTGTGGCTTTACCCTCGATTATCTAGACATAGAACCAGAAAATTTACCCCCCCAAGTTCAAGCCCGAATAGAGTCCGGCGATCTCTTTTTTGCCACCGCAGAAGAAGCCACCGCCTTTGATGTAACAGTACGCACCGCCACCACAAAAAAAGGAAAATTACCCTGGCGTTACAAGTGGTCCCAAGCCATCCACGATGAAGTATTAGCTCGGTTATTAGCCCTCAACCAAGAACGCTATGAAGCAGAAACTCGCCTAGGTTTACACAGCAAAAGCGCCGCCCGTTCCCGGGAAACCACCCTAGACTTCACCGACAGTTAAAATCATTCTTAACCCTTGCAACAGGACAAACTCCCATGAACCCTCCCCCGCAAACCCTATCCCCGGTAGAGTTAGCCAAAACCATTTCAGATTTGCCCACCGTAGACTTGGTCACCTTCCAAGATGCTTTGCTCACAGAAATGATCCGAAAAACACCAGGAGTTTGTGGAGGAGATGCCTGTGTGCGTAATACCCGGATTCCCATTTGGCTACTCATTTCCTTTAGTCAACAAGGGCTAAACCAAACCGATTTACTCCGAAATTATCCAGGTTTAACAGCCTTTGATCTATCGATGGTTCAACTTTATTACAGTCTTCATCGCCAAGAAATTGATGACCTTATTGCCTTAGAAAACGCAGAGGATGATGAGGATGGTTTGGAAGGGAAACGATTCCAGATTTTTATTAACGATGGAGAGACTTCCACTCGAAAGCGTCGTCAATGTGGAAGTGCGAAAGGTCAGGTATGGATTTCAGATGATTTTAATGAACCTTTAGAATAGTTTGAGGATAACTAAAAATGAACTTACACCTCACGATCGAATATCCAGAAACATTTCCCAATGCTTTAGGACAAACTCGAATGCAGTTTGAACATCAAGCAAAATGGGCAATGGCAGTAAAACTATTTGAGCTTACACAATTGTCATCAGGAATGGCTGCTACTTTATTGGGCGTAAGTCGTACCACTTTCTTACTCAAACTTGCAGACTATGGTGTATCCATGATTGACCTCACGGAGGAAGAACTTTTATCGGATCTTGCTAATGCCTGAAAGGTAGTGCTACAGATGTAAGAGAAAATTATGATGTTTCTGTTCCCCCAGGAAGTTTAACAAATGAGTCCAACATTGTTAGAGCAATTGAAAAACCATCGGCGATCGCAAATTTTAACGATCGCTGCTAAGCATGGCGCTTATAATGTGCGAATTTTTGGATCTGTTGCCCGTAATGAAGCCCACGAAAATAGCGACATTGATTTCCTAGTAGATTATGACCCAAATCAACGTAGTCCTTGGTTCCCGATGGGGTTAATTCATGATTTAGAAATGCTTTTAAGTCGAAAGATAGATGTGGCAACCCCAGCAATGTTAAAGGAACGAATTAAGGAGCAGGTTCTTAAAGAGGCAATCCCCCTATGAGGAGAGTTACTGAACGTTTACAAGAACCGCTATAGACGACACACCCTAAAATTAAATAAGCAAACAGGAAAACCTAATGACAGTCCCCACCCAAGCCCTACTTGATCTGGCAGAAACCATTACAACTTTACCCCATGAGGATTTTGCAACTTTTCAGCAAACCTTTTTAGATAAAATGATCCGAAAAATACCTGGAGTCATGGGGGGTGCTTCCTGCATTCGCAAAACAGGAATTGCCGTCTGGACTTTGATTTCCTTGATGAAAAAAGGGGTTGATAACGAAAAAATTTTGTTAGATTATCCCAGCTTAACCAGTCTTGATCTTTGGGCAGTTCAACTCTACTATAGCCATAACTGTCAGGAAATTGACAATCTGATTGCCTTACACCATGAGACAGATTCTTTATCTCAGCAAAATCTCACTGCCCATCAAATTCAACCTTCAGATTGGTCTAGCTTTATTGGCAGTTTTGAAGCTGAGTCAGATTTGTCAGTCAACTATAAGCAATACCTCTTAGAGGGGCTGGAGCAGAAATATGGTTATCATTGATACGGGGGTTTGGCTAGCTCTTTCCAACCGCAAGGATCAGTTTCATGAAAGAGCCAAATCTCGGTTTTTAGATCTTGAAAAGGAAGGATTTATTACAACTTGGTGTGTTCTAACAGAAACTTGTTACCTCTTGCAGAAGCGCATCAGCAGAACCGCCCCTGATATTTTTATTCAGCAAATTTATGCAAGTAAAACTAAAATATTTGACTTGAGCAAAGACCATCTTCCAAGGGTCATTGAACTCACACAAAAGTACATCAATCTCCCAATGGACTTAGCCGACGCTTCCCTTGTTATTCTGGCAGAACACCTGGGACATGGGCGGATTCTCTCAGTCGATCAACGAGATTTTAATACCTACCGATGGAATAATACTTACCCCTTTCAAAACTTACTACTCTAGCTGTAATAAAACGACCTTTCATAGTATTAATCTAGTCCTCACCATGACTCCTCCCACCACCTCCACAGAAGTTCGCTCCAACCTTCTCCAAGCCCTCCGCATGGACTTAGTTGGGCCTGACCCGGCTTCTCCCTACTTCGATCGCTATAAGGATGAGAAGTTAACCCAAGCCCCTAGTAAATGGTATTTAACCGGCTTCCTAGCTCCCTATGGTGCGGCTCTCGAAGTTCGCACAGCTTTAGATTATGACCGGGAGGGAGACACCCAAAACAGCTTTGAGAAGAGAGAAGGCGTGGAAGATGGGGCAAACCCAGAAGTAACCGCTGCCCGGACTGTGCCGTTTCCGTCGTCCATTGGTCTGAGTTTTCTGTTGCCCCATACCGTTCAAACCATTACGGCAACCCTAAGCTGGGGGGACTACAATCCCATTGAAATAATTGAAGACAACCTTGAAACCCAGACAGAGCCAGACGGGAAACCCCCTAAGAAAATCATCCAGTGGGGGCGTAAACACCAGACCATTGAAATGTCTCTACCTCTGGCAAACTCCACACCCTTAGACGTTCCCGGTCATGAAGGTGTGCAGATCACAGTCATTAATCAGCCCGTAGAGAACGACGCATTTCCCAAAGGTACCCGTGCATTATCTGTCTTTCTAGTCAACCATCGCCAACCCGTCAAGGAACATAAAGACACCACCTATCTCTTCCAAGCCCAACTCCAACTCCACTGCCCCGAAGGATTTATCCCCCGCTGTGACCCCCGCCAGGGAACCGACACCGACTGGGATGAGCAGATAGCCGCCCTGCAATATCGCCACGATTACGAATTTGCAGTGGGTCATAACATCGCCGCCGTCGCCAGCCCCGACCCCCATGATCCGCTTATTTGCAAAACGATCCACACCGCCTGGATTCCCACTTATGAAGTGCCTCGTGTAGATGCCTCCAGAATTGAAGCGGTTGAATTGGGGATGGAAGCGATCGCTGCCCTGTCTGATAGCACCACTCTCCAAACTAAGCTTCGTCCCCTCATTACCGCCTATAGGGATTGGCTCAAGGCGCAAGAGAACTGTTTTCCAACTCTATCCGATACTCACAAAAAGACTGCCCAGCAACTGCTCCACAATGCCAGTATTGCCAGCGATCGGATTAACCAGGGGATTGACCTGCTCAGTGAACCGAAAGCCTTCAAAGCCTTTACGATCGCTAATAAGGTCATTGCCAAAGCCCGCCGTCAGCAGTTAAGCCAAGAAACGGGGAACCCTCCCGAAAGCTTCGATCCTCCCCAATGGCGACCCTTTCAGTTAGCCTTTATCCTGCTCAACTTAAGTGGTATTGCCAAACCAGCGGAGAGCGATCGAGAAATTGTAGACCTGCTGTTCTTCCCCACCGGGGGTGGTAAAACCGAAGCCTATTTAGGACTTGCTGCCTTTACGCTGGTCTACCGTCGCCTGACCCATTCGGGCATTGAGGGGGCTGGGGTGAGCATTATCATGCGCTATACCCTGCGGCTCTTGACCCTAGACCAGTTAGAACGGGCATCGCGGCTCATTTGTGCCCTAGAACTAGAACGCCAGCAAGATAACACCTTGGGAGAGTGGCCCTTTGAAATTGGGCTTTGGGTGGGGGCTGGTGCAACCCCTAACCGCATGGGAGGCAAGGGGCAGAAAAATAATGAAGGAACCGCCTATGAGCTGGTCACAAAGTTTAAGGACAATAGCAAGCGCTACAGTTCACCCATTCCCCTAGAACGCTGTCCTTGGTGTGGTGAAAAGTTTGGGTCTACAAGTTTTAACCTCAGTCCAGACCTGACTAACCCGAAAAACCTTCAGGTTCGGTGTGATGACTATGATTGCAAATTTAGCGATCAGGACTTACCGATCGTAGCGATCGATGAACCCCTCTATCGCCGCTTACCCTGTTTCATCATTGCCACAGTAGACAAATTTGCCGGATTGCCCTGGTTTGGTCAGACTGGCAAATTATTTGGCAAAGTCAGCCATTACCAACCGAAGGAGGGCTTTTTCAGTGCTGCGGATGACAATCCCTTTGGTCAAAAACTCAGTCAAGGTTTACCACCACCAGACCTGATTATTCAGGATGAGTTACACCTCATTTCAGGGCCGTTAGGAACGATGGTGGGACTCTATGAAACAGCGATCGATGCGCTGTGTAGCCGCCCGACAGAGGCTAAACTTATTCGACCCAAGATTATTGCCTCTACTGCTACGGTGCGCCGTGCCCAAACCCAGATTCAGGCTTTATTCAACCGTCATCAAGTCCAGATCTTTCCTCCCCCCGGCCCCGATCGCCATCACTCCTTCTTTGCAGAAACCGTCCCTGCCACCGAGAAGGATCCCGGTCGCCTCTATGTGGGGGTAGCAGCCCAAGGTCGAAGCTTAAAAGTGGTTCTGCTCCGTACCTACCTTGCCCTCCTGAGTGCTGCTCAGTACCAATGGGAACAAGCCGGTGGGAAACGGAATAAAGCAAATCCGGCGGATCCCTATATGACCTTGATGGGATACTTCAACGCCCTGCGGGAACTGGGGGGAAGCCG
>CAIUCS010000017.1 GCA_903897715.1 uncultured Synechococcales cyanobacterium | reverse complement strand
TACTTGTAGTACTGGTAGGGAAGCAACTCTACAATATGTAGTCTTGAAGCACCTGTTAGGGTATCCTAAGGTTCGGATTTATGAGGGTTCTTGGACTGAATACAGTACAACGAAGTTACCTGTGGAAACGGGTCCAGAAAAAATTTGATACCCTCTTCTTTTTGGTGATGAATGGTATAAAGTCAACTCCAGTTATTTAAATCCTGACCTGGTGATTAATTCCTCAATCCTTTCTTATGTTAGGGTTGGGGTTTTCTTTCTGAGCAATGATTCATGGTAGTTCTCTTGACTATACAGGCTTTCAGTTTCCAATCTTAGCTACATAAACAGATTCACCCGTGATTGAAAATCCCGATTTAACAAACGTTAGCAGACTGAGAAGTTGATATGGTCAAACTGGATGCCCTAAACCCTACGGGAAAGATGCTCTAGTCCTAGCTGCTTTGTTCGCTCTGTTGAAGGTGCGCCGATTGAAGTCTTGAAGCAGTACATCAAGGTGCAAGAGAAGCGGTCCCAGAAGAAGGCGGGGTTTTAGACCCATTCCTCTGATAAAATGAATAGGACGAATAATTAGTTACTCTAGGGTCATAAAACCTAAGCTAATTAAAAACAAGAAAGATAACGACTAAATTATTGTTGATGATGGTGACTCCATGATGTTTGATGTAAACAGGATGGAGGGCTATCCTACCAGTTCGGTTCCAGGTCTGTTCAATTGTTCTGCCATGGGTCATTCTAATGTCTAGGCTCTCTCTACAGGTATAGATGTCTGAAATGGCGCAAGATAGCTTTAGTTCCTTTATCCAATCCGTTCATGAACTTAGACTTCCGGTTTGCCGTTATTAGTGATCCCCATATTGCCTTACCCAATACTATATGGGATAATCCCCTTCGCTTTCATCTTGTTGAACATAGTATCCCGGCGTTAGAGGTTGTCCTCCATCAACTGAGTCATGAAAAGATAGACTTTTTACTACTTCCTGGGGATTTAACCCAACATGGGGAAACAGAAAATCATCAATGGTTATCCAATCGCTTAGCCCAACTTCCCTATCCGGTCTATGTGATTCCAGGAAATCATGATGTTCCCTACCCACATCGCCATGGTACTCATATTGGGTTTGCTGATTTTCCATACTATTATGAAACGTTAGGTTATTCCAACCCCAAGCAAATGGATTATAGCCATGAAATACTACCTGGGGTAAAACTGATAGCTCTCAACTCCAATCACTTTGATCAATCTGGGCAACAGTTGGGACGACTAACCACAGACCAGTTACTGTGGCTACAGGAAGTTTTGTCTTCTGTCGAACAAGAACTGGTACTGGTCATGATCCATCATAATGTTTGTGAGCATTTGCCAGGGCAAACCAATCATCCCCTTGGACGGCGTTATATGCTGGAAAATGCTAGGGAATTACTGGATATTTTACGGTCTTATGGGGTACAACTGGTTTTTACCGGGCATTTACATGTTCAGGATGTGGCATCCTGTGATGGAATTTTTGATATTACCACCGGATCCCTGGTCACCTATCCCCATCCTTACCGGATTATAAAATTTCAACGGGATTCCCTGGGTAGGCAATTATTACAAATTAATTCCAAACGGGTTATGTCTCTGCCAAATTGTCCTGAACTTCAAACATTTTCCCGAAACTGGATGGGCGATCGCTCTCATCCCTTTATCATGCGTTTATTAACCGATGCACCTCTCCATTTATCCATTCCGGAAGCTGAAGCCCTTGCCCCTGACTTACGAAACTTCTGGGCAGAGATTGCCCAAGGGGATAGCCAATTTTCGTTTCCTCATTTTCCCAAAGTTGCTCAAGTTTATTTTGAAAGCTTTGGTGCGGTAGATGCCCACGGTAATGAAGCATTCATTGATAATCAAACCACCCTCACCCTCCGTTAAATTAGGCAAAAAAGTTAACTACTGCCTCCGCAATTGTAAGTTCACCATGGTCGGGGAGTTGGGTTGTTGATTGGGGATGGGATAAGGGTTGACGCAAAAAGTCCCAATGGGAATTGAAGAAATCGGCGGGGGATAGGATTTGATGGAATCCATATTGTTGTATTCCTTCTAATAAAAATTGAGATTCGGCAAAGTCTTCACGGGTTAGTGTTACTACGGGCAGTTTATTCCGGCAAGCTTCGGCAAAGGTACCATACCCAGGCTTGGAAATGAGTCTACCGCATATAGGCATCACATCCACTGGACGAATGGCGTGTCCAGATAACTTAATTAAATTAGGTAAATCTGGGGCGTTGGTATCAAAGCTGATAAATTGCCAGTCTGGAAAAGCTAACAAATTAGTATAGGGAATTTGCTGTAAGCTAAGACCACCAAACGTGATTAAAACAGTTTTCTCCTTGGGTACACACCGGTGATACCCCCAACCAGCAAAGAGTTGATGTAATTGCTCAGGGCTATGGCGTGGGGTTCCCCCCGTTAAACCCACCTCTTCCATGACAGGAAAGGCTGACATGGGTTCATGAAATGGTAGACGGAACAAGCGATGGCATTGATTAAAACATTCCGCCATCCAATCTGCAATGGGATGAAAGTCTTCTCCCCAAGACCGGTAAATAAAGTCCCAACCAAAATTACTACTCATCCACCCTGGAATTCCAGCAGCCCGAGCGATTGGTGCTGCCAGGGGAGGAATATCGCCCAGAACCAAACCTACCCGATTTTGTTCAATAAAGCTCACCTCCCCAGCAATAATAGTCTTTGCCCGTTGCTGCAAATGCTGTAATTTTTCAAGGGTTGCCCGTTTATCCATCTTTAAACTATCCGTTTGAATTACTCCTACATCCAGCATCCGCGGACGATGGATAAAGTCTCCAGGGATATAGGCATCCAACAACCATCGGGGAGCGGTTGTGACCAAAATAAGCAGTATATCTGGATTTAATCTTTGAATTGCTGCCCCAATGGACGCTGCCCTGGTGGCATGACCAAATCCATGATTTGTAATGGCAAGATAAAGGGTAGGTCGAGTCAATGGCATAAAAATTAGTTCTAGATAGGGTTAGTTGTTGCTCAACCCCAATGGGGTTTGCACCTTGATTAGGATGGTATCCACCATTCACATAATTTAATTTGAACCCCAGGATATTACCAAATAATTGATAATGATCATATACTGATCCATACTAACGGTTCCCCTCCCCCTGGTTGAAAGGGCTAAGCCTGCTGGTTCCTCCCTCTGGAAGGGGAACGTTCGTTCTCTTAACTTGTATCCCTTACAGGAATCCCTAGCTATATTAACGTGCTTGAAAGGAATAAGCTTGTGAACCCAGTCGCCACTGTACCCAATTCATCGTTAACAGTACCAAATCATTCAGGTTTAGAACTCGTTTTCAGTTATTCCGATTTTGATGCCCATGTGATGTCAACCTATGGACGGTTTCCCTTGGCAATTGTCCGAGGGGATGGTTGTCGGCTATGGGATGCAGAAGGCACTGAATATTTAGACTTTGTCGCTGGAATTGCTACATGTACCTTGGGTCATGCCCATCCCAAATTGGTGGCAGCCGTTACCCATCAAATTTCTACCCTCCATCATGTATCCAACCTTTATTACATCCCCCAACAAGGGGAATTAGCCAAATGGTTGGTAGGTCATTCCTGTGCTGACCGGGTATTTTTTTGTAACTCCGGGGCTGAAGCCAACGAAGGTGCAATTAAGTTAGCCCGGAAATACGCCCACACTGTCCTCAATATTTCCCATCCAATTATCATTACTGCCCAGTCCAGTTTCCATGGACGTACATTGGCAACCGTAACTGCTACGGGACAACCTAAGTACCATCAGCACTTTCAGCCCCTTGTCCCTGGATTTTACTACGTTCCCTATAATGATATAGATGCATTAGAACAGGCGATCGCTCTTCTGGATCACGATGAACGGCAGGTGGCAGCCATCATGCTGGAAGCATTACAGGGAGAGGGGGGAGTACGTCCTGGCAATATAAACTATTTTCAACGAGTTCGGCAGTTGTGTGATCACTATGGCATTCTGCTCATTATGGATGAAGTTCAAGTTGGAATCGGCCGGACGGGTCAGTTATGGGGATATGAACATTTAAACATTGAGCCTGATATTTTTACCTCAGCTAAGGGACTCGGCGGTGGGATTCCCATCGGTGCCCTACTATGTAAAGAATTCTGTGATATTTTTCAGCCAGGGGATCATGCCAGTACCTTTGGGGGTAATCCATTTGCGTGTGGAGTGGCACTATCTGTCTGTCAATGTTTAGAGGAACCCAATTTTTTAGTGAATGTAATCCAACGGGGTGAACAACTGCGGTCTGGGCTAGAGGTAATTGCCAGTCGTTACCCAAAGGAGATTTCAGAAGTGCGTGGTTGGGGGTTAATGAATGGTTTAGTGTTAAGAGATGACAGTCCCGTTACGTCCATGGAGATTGTTAAAGGAGCTATTCATCAAGGGCTTCTCACAGTACCAGCTGGTCCAAAAGTGGTGAGATTTGTGCCTCCTTTGATCGTAACGGCAGACGAAATAGACCGAGCATTACAACTACTATCCCTGACCCTTGCTAAACTGGTTGTGGAGTAATTGTGGTTTTTAATGCCATTCGCATCACTTCAATGGGAGGAGATTGTCTGGTCCATATCTTAAAAGCTGCGGCTCCCTGATGAATTAACATCTCTTGACCATCGATGATCACCAATCCTCTTAATTGTGCCTGACGTAAAAGTTTTGTAGGGCTTGGGGTGTAGATGAGGTCATAGACTACTGCATGGGAAGCAATTAAATCCATTTCCTGTTCCCCTAGGGGAGATGTATCGGAGATGGGGTGCATCCCGATGGGAGTGGTATTTACAATTAAGTCTACAGTGGGCAGGTAATTCATAAGTTGCTGCCAAGGATGGATAGATAACACTTGGGAAAGAGTATTCTTCAAGGGAGAATTGAGCCAGCTCCCATAAAAGGCTTCCAACTTGCTCTTATTCCGCCCAAAGACAACTAGGGAGCTGCATCCCAACTGACTACATCCAACCACAACGGAACGGGCTGCTCCGCCACACCCCAACACTAAAACCCTGCGTTGTCTCCAGGTATCAGTGGGGATGAAATCAATCAGGGGAGCTAAAAAACCCTCCACATCCGTATTGGTGCCACTCCAACCATCCTTCTGTCGCCAAACCGTATTCACTGCCCCAATACCTTCAGCGAAAGGGGAAATATCCCTTAGCAGTGGCATAATTGCTTGTTTATGGGGAATCGTTACGTTAAATCCCACAACCCCAATGGCAGCTAACCCAGCCACCGCCGTTGACAAATCCTCACCACCCACCCGGAAGGGAACATAGGCGTAGTCTAGTCCTAAATGGCGAATCGCCGTATTGTGGATAATTGGAGATAGGGAATGGGTGATGGGATCTCCGATCACCCCTAGCAGTTGGGTTGTCCCCTTAATCAAGATGTTATCCTTTAGCAATCAAAATTAGTCAATTGAAATGGACTGAGGTCCTTTACTGCTAACGTTTTGTTTCGATGCTGGCGCATCTGACACAGAAAAAGTGTCAGAACCAATGTGTTGATCCAACCAGCTTTTCACGGGTTCGTCCCCAAGTCCTAGACGTAATACCCCAGCTACAAATCCACCGAGAAATGCAACCGGTTGACCGGTCAACTCTTGTACTACAGGAAATAATTCATCAAAAAACATCAGTTTAGCCTCAAAGGTTATCAATTCTTACGATGATGATTCAAAAGGGAACCACGAAGTGCCTTAGGTGTATATTCTGCCGCACAAAAGACCATCCCTATGCCTGCCTGATGACAACTAGTGAAGGATATTCTTATCTTTATAGTAACTGATTGCCCTGTCTATGGCTATCTTCCCTGGGAATATAAAAAAGGACATCTTACTTTTCTTCGGGATGCTCGATGACAGGGGATGCACTAGAAATCTGATTGATCTCACCAATAAATTGATGTAATCGCCCTAGATTCCGCTGATTAAAATGTAACAATAATCGGGGTAATGCCCACGTTTCATGTCCAACTTCTTCTGGTAAAGGAGGAGTTTTAATAATTTTCCCACTCAGTAAAAGGTCAGAATACTGGTCATTGAGTGTTTCAACTGTTTCATCGGATAATTCAATTTTGAGCCTGATCACTAGGCGATCGCCTACATAACGACTGGAATGATATACCCGATAAAAGTTAATAATTGTTGAACAGGCAACATGGACTTGATCGGTGATGGTATATAAGCTTAAATCATCAGAACTAATCAAACCAGTCTTTAGTAAGTGGTCTCGCACATAATCCTGCCATTCATACCAATAACTTCCCCCCGGTCGATCCACCAATACCATTGGAGCCGGACCAAATTTACCTGTTTGGCTTAACGTCAGGCACTCAAATGCTTCATCCTGGGTTCCAAATCCACCTGGAAATAGGGCGATGGCATCACTTTCTCGCAAAAAAAATAATTTACGTGTAAAGAAATATTTAAACCTCAGTAATTTCGGGTCATCGTGAATAAAAGGATTAGCACCTTGTTCAAAAGGAAGCCAGATGTTTAAGCCAAAGGAATGTTGGGGGGTTGCCCCTTCATTCCCCGCCTGCATGATCCCTCCTCCTGCTCCGGTCATCACCATAAAACCCTGTTGAACAATATCACGGGCAAAAGTAACTGCCGTTTGATACTCTAACTCTTTGGGGGTAGTTCTGGCAGAGCCAAAGATGGCAACTTTACGGATATGGCGATAGGGGAAGAAGGTCTTAAATCCCTGCTCCATATCTTGCATGGAAGCAGCTACAATTTTCCAGTCTAGCCGGTCTATTTCTTCATCAGCCAACCGAATCAAAGTGGCAAGGGTGCGTTGAATCCAAGGTTGATGGTGGAGGGATGGCAATCGATCTAAAAGATGAAGCAGGTCGCTCCTTAATTGATCTAGCTCAGTGCTTTGGGAATGAGAGGGAGACAAAGCCGTGGGAAGGTCCATGGGCGTTTATTAGTAAACTCAAAAGTAAGACCAGTGATTTCAAGTTGTTAGCATATGGAATATTTCAACCTAATTTGGAATGTAAGTACATCTGCCATTTCGGTGTCCAAGGAATCTAAAGCCTAACATTTTTTCTCCAGTGGGGTGTAAATAGTTATGCCAATTGTCCATTGAACCCTGCTCCAATGATCATGAGCGACCAAATGTGGAAATTGAACCGCCAGCAGTAGAATGATTCAGTTGGGGTCGATTCTTTACTTGTTCTTCTAAAAGTTGGTTGCGTTCCTTTAAGGCTCGAATCTCTTCATCCTTCATCAGCAGTTGTTCTTCATGGGAATGCTTCGGCGGCACTGATTGATGACTTGACTTGGATAGATTCAGCAATTCCGGGATTTGTGTATTCAGTGGGAGAGGGTGGTGGGACATTGGTTGTTTCCCCTTCACCAACCGAAAAAGCTCTTGGGAAAGCTCCCGAACCAGTTGATCCCGTACATACAATTCTTTTCGCAATCGATTTAATTCCAACTCTAGGTTCTGGTTACTGGAAGAATTTAATGGATTCACAGGTGTGTTTTCCCCAAGGTGAATTCTATTCTTAAATGGTTCTGGAACTTGAATAATTGTGATGGAAAAACCACGATTTAAGCCGACGTTTATTAAAATGACCCGGAGTTCACGCCTATCGCAAGCATCCCGTGTTGCTGCTACCTTCCGGTTCTGACAAGGTTTAGGCGTTGTGATCGCATGAGTCCGGATCAATTAGATCATAACAGATCAAACCAAGGTATTATTCAATGTTAAATAATTTAATTGCTCATTGGCTCCCATGTCTAGCCAAACCCAAAATCCTGTTCCTTCGGAGAGTTCCTCCCGGTTCACCTGGCGGTCCCTACACCATCTTCCCCGATGGTTAATTGGCGGACTGGTTTTTCCACTGATTATATTAAATGTAGCCCTTTTAATTGGGGTGCTACAGTACTTTCGATCTATTATTGGCATTCTGGTGACCGCTGCCCTCCTCTCATTTATTTTGGATTATCCGGTGCGGTTGTTACAGCGGGGGCGGGTCAAACGTCAGTATGCTGTTTTTTGGGTTTTTATAGTAACGATACTGTTCATTACTTTACTGGGGTTAACGTTAGGTCCCTTAGTGGTGGGACAGTTAACTGAATTGGTGCAACGTCTCCCCGCATGGATTGCAACCGCCAGAGAACAATTACAGAACTTGAATATTCCTACTTTCTTACAACGATTCCCCATTAATTGGAGTGCAATTTCTGATCAAATGGTCACTCGTTTTGCTAGTCAACTACAATTTTTTACCGAACGCCTCTTAACGTTGGCTCTGGATACTGTCGGGAGTGTTTTAGATTTTGTTTTAACCATCGTTTTGACATTTTATTTACTATTACATGGCGATCGCCTGTGGCATGGAGTATTTCAATGGTTGCCCGACACCCCCAGTCAACGAATTAAGCAATCTTTACGGCAGAGTTTTCATAATTACTACGTTGGACAAGCTGCCATTGCTGGTTTGATGGGTTCAGCCATGATCATTTGTTTCTTGGTTTTGGGAGTTCCCTTTGGGTTATTGTTTGGTCTGGGGGTGGGGGTTATGGCACTCGTACCATTTGGAGCCCCTTTTACAATTTTTCTGGTTTGTCTGATTATCTCTTTGAACGACGTTGGTGTAGGTTTTCGAACCTGGATAATCGCCATGTTGATTAATCAATTGATTGAAAATGCCATCGCCCCACGACTCTTGGGTGACTTTACTGGGCTCAATCCAGTTTGGATTTTAGTGTCATTGTTAGTGGGGGCTAAAATAGCTGGATTACTAGGTCTGCTCATTGCTGTTCCAACAGCAAGTTTGATTAAGCAGATGATCAACCATTCCCAACCAAGTTCAGCCCTCTCCCCCACTGTCCCGCAGTAGTTTAAGTATGATAGGCTTTAACGCACTTTTCAACTAAGGTAAATACCTGATCAGCATCTTTCCAACCCATAATAGTAGTAAGCTTCTTCTCTAGGTTTTTATAGGTGCGAAAAAATTCAGCGATTTCTTCAAGTCGATGGGGAGCAACGTCAGCCAGTGTGTTGAAGCCCTGATAACGTGGGTCTTTATGAGGGACACATAATAGTTTCTCGTCGCGATCGCCGCCATCTACCATTTCCAGCATCCCAATAGGACGGGCAGTAATCACACAACCGGGGAAAGTAGGCTGATCCATGATAACCATCCCATCCAACGGATCGCCATCATCGGCAAGGGTATTGGGTATAAATCCATAATCATAGGGATATTGAACTGAAGCATAAAGTACCCGATCAAGGGCGAATGCTCCAATTTCCTTATCAAATTCATATTTATTCTTACTACCCGCTGGAATTTCAATCAAAACATTGACTAAGCCAGCCTTAGGTTGGGCAGGAATACGGTTTAAGTCCACAGGTCTACTCCAGAAAAACAATCCTCCGTAGTTTCAAGGTATCACAGGCTTGTCACCAATGATAGAAATTTTCCGATAGTGCTAAGGAAGTAATGATTTTGGCTAGGGGTTTTCCGACCCCCCCTTGCCTGTTTAGGACTACCGTGAATGGGTATGTGAATTTCCCCAAATGAGGGAGCCAAATTCTGGTTGTCGGTACTCACCGAAATTCATAACCGTGGAATCAAGGATATTTTGATTGCTGGACAACGACAGAGAAATTACCATTCAACAAAACAAAAATGGTGAAGAGCAAGCCAACCTCGAAATTACCGCTGCCCGAACTGTTTCCTTTCCCTCTGGTACTCCCCAATATCAAGACAGCAAGAGTACATTTAAGCAGTAATCTCGCTGAGTAGGACATTAGTCCTTGATGTTACATTCATTACATCACCCCCTTGTAGGGTATTAGCGGTTTGACTCGACAGAAGACAGGAAACTGCCATGGCTCCAAGTAATCAACTGTTAAATTGTGGAACAGGCTTCCAGCCTGTTTACATCTAGAACAACCGCCCCACATCTTAGTATTCAATTACACACCGCTACTTGCTTATGTCATTTTCGCTGCATGGCTTGCAATATCCTCCCTAGAATTCAGTAAACTGGTTGTAGCGAGACTGTCTTATTAGTCTGTCCAAAATATGGGGAGTATTATAAATTTGAATGGGACATTTTAATTAATTTTATGTGTGGTATTTTTGGTTACTTTGGAAATGAAACACTCAATCCAAACCCCATTTTAAAGGCTTTACACCATCGTGGTCCAAGTTCCCATGGTGTTTGGCGGGGGAATACCGTTCATCATCAAATTTGCCTCATTCATACCCGTCTGTCTATTCTAGACTTAAGTACTGCCGGACATCAGCCCATGATTGATCCTGATACTGGCAACGTTTTAATTTTTAACGGAGAAATCTACAACTTTCAAGAATTGAGGCGGATGCTTCAATCTCAAGGAATACAGTTTCAATCATTAACAGATACAGAGGTTTTACTATTCAGTTATCGGGTTTGGGGGAGTGAAATAATCAATAAAATAGAAGGAATGTTTGCATTTATTTTATTTGATGCTCACCAACAAAAAATCTTAATTGCTCGAGATCATATTGGTATAAAACCACTATATTATGCCTACACCAAAAATAGAGGGATAGTCTTTGGTTCAGAGGTTCGTGCTTTAATTGCCTGTGGATTGGTAGAAACAACCCATAACCATAATGCAATCACTGACTATCTTTATTATGGAAGCTTTCAGGAACCAAATACTCTGAGAAAATTCATCCATTGTTTTCCACCAGCCCATTACAC
This sequence comes from uncultured Synechococcales cyanobacterium, assembly GCA_903897715.1. Taxonomy (GTDB): domain Bacteria; phylum Cyanobacteriota; class Cyanobacteriia; order CAIUCS01; family CAIUCS01; genus CAIUCS01. The sequence continues at coordinate 28,838 of CAIUCS010000017.1, read as the reverse complement.
TTGGATAAATTTGACAGTCCAACCACTTGAACCTTTATCGCCTCAAATCTATTGGGACATCACTTCAATTGCTCACCAAGTATCATCCGCACCCTTAAATATAGTTCACCACCAAGCACTGCAAACCAGTCTAGAACAGCAGTTAATATCCGACGTTCCCGTGGGGTTGTTCCTGTCGGCTGGGGTAGATAGCACCCTTCTAGCGGCTCTTTTGGCAGCAAAGGACAAGCATCGTCTCACCGCTTTCACCTTCGCCATTGATAGTCCTACCGAGGACGAAAGTTTTTTAGCAGCACTTACTGCACAAACTTTAAATATCAAGCACCACGTTGTCCGAGTTACGACTCAACAGATCGGTGAATGGATAATCGATGGATTCAAAGCAATGGATCAACCCTCCAGTGATGGACTCAACACCTATTTAATTTCCAGGGCTTCTACTTCACAAGGGATAACAGTGGTACTTAGTGGATGTGGAGCGGATGAATTACATGGGGGATATGCTCATTTTCAACAACTCAGCCAAATTTATCATTTGAAAAGACTCTTATCTTTTCTACCCAGTCCTATTTTGAAGACTATTCTTCAGTTGATTTTAACAGGGCAAGAAAAAGTGTTTAAAGACCGTCTTCAAAATTTATTAGAAGGTGCAGATTCCCCAAGAAAATTAATACAAGAAAAACGTCGATACTTTACTTTAAATCAAATCCATACCCTATATCCTTTTTCGAGGCATAGTTGTACATCTGGTATAGACATCAATGATTTTTCAATGGAAGATTTAGATATTAAATCACAAATTTCAATACTTGAAATTACAGGATATCTTAGGAATACTTTATTAAAAGATAGTGACTGGGCGACTATGGCTAATCACCAAGAATTACGAGTTCCATACCTAAGCAAAACATATATAGAAACAGTGTTTCGATTTCCTTGGTCTACGAAAAGTCCCGCCAGAAAGCCGAAGAACCTACTCACTTGTCAAATACCCCGGGAATTACAATTTATTTTAAGAAGACCAAAAACTGGTTTTACCCTTGACTATGGATGGTATCTCAAAACTAGTATGAGAGACTTTGCCGAAAACGCTCTTAAGTCTTTGAATGAAGACTATGGATTCCAGATTAATTTAACTCGTTTCCAACAAGACTTGGAATTAGGGTTGCCAGCTAAACTGTACCGACGTTATTGGTCTTTAGTTAGTTTGGGTTCTTATCTTGAACGACATGGTTAAATAAAATGTTTAAACCACTCAAAATATTACACTATATTCCTACCTATGCACCAGCATGGAAATTTGGTGGACCAGTTTTGAGCGTTAGTCAACTTTGTGAGGGATTAGTTAAACTTGGACATTCAGTAGAGGTCTTTACCTCTACTGCTGGATTGGAACCCCGTTATGGTAATCAAAGAATATGCCGCAATGGGGTTGTTGTTAATTACTTCAAACAAGTTCCAGGACTAGGTATTCATTGCCCTGGCATGGAAAGGGCTGTGCAGGAAAGAGGACAGGACTTTGATTTAATTCATGTCACTGGAGTTTGGCAACGCAGTAGCTTTGCAGCTTGCCAGGCTGCCCAACAAAAACATATTCCCTATGTTATTTCGCCGAGAGGAGCACTTAGTCCTTACTCTTGGGGACAAAAGACCCTGAAAAAAATAATTTATTATGTTTGGCGGGAACGTTGGAACATTAGGGGCGCTGCCGCAATTCACTATACAACTCTGCAAGAATTGGAAGAATGTAAATGGCTAAATTTACCTGGAAAGCCTTTTATTATTCCAAATGGTTTAAATAGTAGTATTTTTAGTCCAGATATTCACGGCGCTAAGCAATGGCGTCAATCCCATGGTTTTAGTGAGAATGATTTCATTTTATTGAATGTTGGACGGTTACATCATAAAAAAGGGCTAGATTTGCTGCCAAAAGTTTTAGATACTTTGAAGAATTATCAATGGAAACTTATTTTTCTGGGGGGAGATGATGATGGAACTAGGGATCAGTTACAAAAACAATTTCTTAAGAGACACCTTTTAGGAAATGTTTTTTTTCTGGATGCGTGTGAACCTAATGAATTACCAGCAGTTTATACTGCAGCGAATTTGTTTATCTTACCCAGTCGTCATGAAAATTTCGGTAATGTATTGATTGAATCTATGGCATGTAGTTGTCCTGTGTTAATTTCAGATAAGGTTGGGCTTCACCACGAAATTTTACAATCAGGTCTTGGCTGGGTGCTGCCCCTTCACCCCGGGAAATGGGTCAGTATTTTGGAAACACTCATGCAAAACCCTATTGCAGTCCAAAATAGTGCAGCTAAGACTCGTCCTTGGATTATGGACAAGTTTACTGTTGAACGGGTGGCATCAGAAATGGGTGAACTTTATCAAGATGTTATTTCAACCAAGGGTGGGAAGAGTTTGCAAGATTAAGCCGTTGTAAAACCTTGAACAGTTCATGTCTATTGGGGAGTTTTGATTCTCGACAAATTATTTTTGTTGCTGGATGGTAATGCCGCCACAACTGACCACAACATAAGCTCCCATCCAAAATTGGGTTGATGGGCGAAATACGTTGCCCATAAGGGCGGAAATTGTTTTCTAATAAAGGACGACTCACTGGGTTAAGGTTAGCGATTTGGTTCAATAAAGCCATGGCTTGAATCAATTTCACCATTAAAATTAAGTAACACACTTTCCCATTTCGTGAAGTCGGGCTAAGATTCAATTGTTAATTCCTATTCGCTGGGATTTGATAGGGATGCGGTATTTTTTTGAGGTTTCCATGAATTTATCCACATTAATTTTAGTCGCACTGGGGGTTGGCATTAGTTTTGGGTCTCTCTTAAACAGTTTCTTCCCAGAAAGTGTTCCCCTACTGGATACTTATGGGCTCCATCCCTTAGGGCAGGCTTTTTTGCGGTTAGTTCAGTTTGTAGTCGTCCCCATTGTATTTTCTTCCCTGATCTTAGGTGTTACTCGGATCCAAAATGCAGCCCAGGTGGGGCGGTATGTGATTAAGCTGTTAACAATTTATATCGTCACAACTGCCATTTCCTTGACCTTGGGAATGACAGTTGCCCTGTTGCTCCAACCCGGAGTGGGGATGGAGGCGATCGCCCTGCCCATCAACCATAGTCCTAACCAGGCACCATCCCTGCTAGATTGGTTAATCAGTCTGATTCCCACCAATCCGGTGGAAGCCCTGAGTACTGCCAATTTGCTGCAAATTATTTTTTCCGCAGCATTACTTGGCATGGGAATACAGCAGTGTCGTTCCGAAGTACAGCCATTTTTAGATTTTCTCCACAGTGTCTACCTAATAACTGAGAAGACCCTATCAGTCATTTTATACGTTGCTCCCATTGGAGTCTTTGCCTTAACCAGTTCAGTATTTGCCACCCAGGGGTTAGGATTAATTGGACGATTATTTCTATATGTCCTCGGTCTATTCCTATCTAGTTTAGGGATGGTTGGCTTTTACATCATGGTTTTGTGGATTTTAGGTGCCAGACCCCGACAGTTTTTCCGTGGGCTGGCTGAATCCTTATCCCTTGGGTTTGGCACGGCTAGTTCCAACGCCGTTTTACCAGTGCTTCTGAATAATATTCAAGAAAATTATGGATTAAGACCAGATATCGCTAGTTTTGCCATTCCCCTAGGTACTGCTATTAAACGGGATGGAGCAGCGATTTTACAGGGTTTCAATGCTTTATTTATTGCCCAAATCTACCACATTCCCATCACAAATTCCCTATTAACTGCCATCGCCCTAAGCAGCTTTCTAATCTCCTTTAGCACCCCAGGTGTTCCCGGTTCTGCATTGATTACCATGACCACAGTATTAGCCGCCTCCGGCTTACCATTAGAAGGAATTGCAATTGTTGCGGGAATTGATCGAATTACCGACGGCTTTAAAACCGTATTAAATGTAGTTGGTAACGGCACAACTGCCATTGTACTCAGTTTTTGGGAAATTGAATCATCCCCGGAACCCCTCATTACCCCCAGCCTTTCATCAGAGAAAGAAGGTTAACGTTTTCAATGATGCAATTATACCCAACTGGGAAACCACATCCGCAGTCTGAAGCCCAACGGTGAAAGGGGTAAACCTAGATAAACAGGCAACCAGAAGGCAAAGGCTAATATCACCAAGCAACTGATGGAAATTCCCAGGCTACGCAATTGGGGACGGTAATTGGGGGAAAGAACTGTCACGTCCAACTGCAACCATCGATCAACTAACCAGGCAATGGCAAGGGTGCCAAACATAGCAGCCCCCAGATGATGATAAAGGAACGTACATCGACTGACTCTCATCCAAGGTAGCCAATTGATGCCATAGTTTAATAGGAGGTAAGCTGGCACCCAGAATCGTTCAACCGCCAACCGATACCCTTGCTCTTGTAAGGCACTCACACCCTTTTGCCAACGGATTGAAATCAACCGTCGCAGGTCGTGGAAGGTTAGTAAGGTTAACAAACCAATTGCCGCCGTAGAAGACCACCAAAGGATGGGATTACCCATGGAATGAACATCAAAAATGACTGATCCTCCTGAGGGTTTTGGTGTTAGGGGTACTTCGTCCTGGGGTGATAAGCCTGTTTCATAGAAATAAGAAACTGGTCGCACCATCAAGGGCCACGTATACCAAGGGGAGCAATAGGGATGAACTTTCGGATCATTCCCACCCACCCGTTGATGGTAATTATAAATATCAGTCTGAACTTTCCAAAAATCTGGCGTCGGATTAAGGTGTAGGTGAGGTATCCAAAGTAAACTGTACACTGTAACTGGCAAGATAGTTAAATAGATTAATATTGCAGCGGGTCGTAAATCGGTAAGGCGGTTAAAGAGTGAAGCAGGAGTTGGTTTGACCTTTTGAGCAGATTGAAGGTTGGTCTTTTGGTTGTACCCGTCCCTAATCATAGAGCGGTCTGAACCTAGTTGAGGGGGTAATAGCCAGCGGATCACCCATGCTACTCCCCATAAACCATAGGTTCCTAATAAAAACCAAAGCCCGTTCCATTTAATGGCAATGGCTGCCCCAAAACTAATGCCTGACAGGGTTAACCATAGCCATTGTTGATGCCGTCGTCCCATGGTAATTAAAAAAAACCACTGTCCCAATAAGCCGAATAGTAATAAATAAACGTTATTGAGTCCATAGCGGGATTCCACTAGTAACATGCCATCTAGGGCAGCAAAACTACCGGCAATTAAAGTAAAAGAAAGGCGATGGCTGATCTGATGGGCGATCGCCGCCACCAATACCGGTAAGAATGAGCCCACTAAAGCATTTAACCACCGATAACTCAATGGGGACAGGGGTGACCCCGCCAGTTCATTGGTGGGCATCTGTCCAAAGGGAAACCGTTGCCCCAGCCAAATCCCTATGGCAATTAAGTACTTACTCAGGGGGGGATGACCATCAAAAAAAGGGGTTTGGGTCAGATAGTTATTGGCAAACTTAACATAGTAAACCTCATCAAAGACGAGGGTATTAAATCGACCCAGTCCCCAAAACCGAATACAAAACGAAAAGATAAAAATACCGAATAATCCAATCGGTAGCCAAGAGCCAAGTTGAACTGGTTTAATCAATTGAGGCATTTATCAAAACCTTAATTAGGATTACCATACCCGCAACTATCGGGTACTATAGGGTCGGTTCCCATTAGTCAATGGAAGATACCGTGGGCGATCGCCCACCCGAAGTAAAGGGGATAACCACTGCTCCCCTATTCTCCCGAGCTACTCGAATCAGCAACCCCGCAGTAGTTAAATTAGCAATTAATGAACTACCGCCATAGCTGATTAAAGGGAAGGGCAGACCAGTGGTGGGAAGCACACCAATGACCACCCCAATATGGGTTAGGGACTGTCCAATCAATAAAATAATTGATCCAATGGCAATCAACCGGTACACCGGTCGCTGAGCCTGAATAGCCACCCTCAATGCTAAAGTGCTATAAAAAAGTAGCATTGTCAATAGTAATAGACAACCAAAGAACCCAAATTCTTCAGCGAACACTGCAAAAATAAAGTCCGTATCGGCAATGGGTAAATAAAACAACTTTTGTTGAGAAAGCCCAAATCCCTTACCAAACAATTGTCCTGAACCAACTGCAATTAAACTCTGTACCAGTTGATAGCATCTATTTACAGGGTCAGACCAGGGATTGAGGAAACAGAGCCGATCCTGCTGATAACTACGAAGACTAATACTTAAGATACCTAAACCGATCCCAGTTCCAGCCGTTATTAATAAATGCTTAAGGGGCAAACCCGCCGCCATTGCCATCAACCAAATAGTAATGCCGCAAACAGCAGTGGTACTGAGGTTTGGTTGTAGTAAAATCACTCCCAATACCAGGCAAAAAATTCCGCACCAATTCAGTCGGGTAAGAACCGAAAGCTCAGACCACCGGGCAAAAACACAGGCACCTTGGATCACGAGGAAAGGTTTGAGCAGTTCAGACGGTTGTAAGGGAAATGAGCCTAGGGCTAACCAACGGGCAGATCCTTGCGCTGTTATTCCCACCCCCGGCAATAACGTTGCGATTAACATGACCATCAGTAGGAAGCAGATCCCATGGGAGGCACGAATAATGGTGCCCATAGGGGTATGAACCATGATATTAAACCCCACCATACCAATGACCATCCATAATAGCTGCCGACCAATGTAATAAAACCCATCTCCCCTCTCCTCCAATGCTACCGGGTAGGAGGCAGAGAACATTAACACTAGTCCAACTCCCAACCAGAGAAACGTGAGCCACCGTAATAATCGTGCTTCCACTGCCCAGTTTAAGGTTGTGGTATCAAAAAAAGGAATAAGTTGTCGATAGGATGGCATCAGTGGAGAGTAGATGGTGAACGGGAGAAAGGGTTTTATTATAGCCCTGATGGGGAATAGTGCCATGATACCATTAGGGATAGCGTTGTCATTGATTTCTGATGTCCTCCTTGATTGTTACCGCCGCCCAAATGGGACAAATCGAAGAACGTGTTTTTGCCAATGGCATGCCGGTTGCGGCATTGATGGAAAAAGCAGCAGGTCGTCTGGCAGACTGGATTCAGGGTCACTATCCACAACCGAGACGGGTGGGGGTGCTAGTTGGACCGGGACATAATGGAGGGGATGCTTTGGTGGTGGCACGGGAACTCCATTTTCAGGGCTATGAAGTGAGGGTTTATGCTCCTTTTGAACATCTGAAAGATTTGACTGCCACCCATGCCCGATATGTGAATGGGTTAGGGGTTTCCTGGGATACCCAACTTGAACCTCTCCATGATTGTGACTTGTTTGTGGATGGGTTATTTGGATATGGATTAGAGCGTCCCATTCCTGAGCCTGTGCTGGGCGCTATTGCATTACTCAACAGTTGGCTGCCCCCTGTTATAAGTATTGATCTTCCCTCCGGCATCCATACAGACACAGGAGCAGTGTTGGGTATCGCAGTACGGGCTACCCATACCCTATGCTTGGGGTTATGGAAGTTAGGTTTGTTTCAGGATCAGGCTCTAGACTATGGGGGAGATGGGGTTTTAATTGAACTTGACATCCCAAAGGCTGATATTGATGCTGTCCTAGGACATACCCCACTGCTGACTGGAATAACCAGGGATGATGCCATTGCAGCCCTGCCTTACCATCGTCCCCCTGTGACCCATAAATATCAACAAGGTCGATTACTACTCATCGCTGGTTCCCGTTCCTATGGGGGAGCGGCAATTCTGGCAGGTTTGGGAGCACGGGCAAGTGGGGTGGGAATGTTATCCTTGGCTGTACCCAGTTCATTACAATCTTTAGTGTTATCCCAATTACCTGAAGCAGTTGTTATTGGCTGTCATGAATCCACAACAGGGGCGATCGCCCCTGTGAGCATTGATCAACTCTCCAGTCGTTCCTACGATGCCATTGCCTGTGGTCCAGGTTTAACCACAGCAGCGCTAGAAGTAGTTCAATGGGCAGTCCAACAGAATTGTCCCTTGGTGTTAGATGCAGATGGGTTGAATAGTTTGAGTGAATTGGATCCCATTCAGTCCTTGAGTCGGCGTTCAGCCCCTACCCTCCTTACCCCCCACAGTGGAGAATTTAAGCGTCTGTTCCCTAAAATTGAACTTACCGACCGGGTCAATGCCGCTAGTAGGGCGGCAGCCCAAACCAATGCCATCGTCATACTCAAGGGACCCCGCACCCTAATTGCCCGACCGGATGGCAGGATTGCCATTAACCCTCGTAGTACCCCTGCCTTAGCCCGAGGAGGGTCGGGAGATGTTTTAACTGGGATTTTGGGAGGCTTGGTGGCAGGGGCATCAACCCCGCACCTACCCAATACCTTGGAGCAACTGGCTAGTGGGGCGGTATGGTGGCATGCTCAGGCAGCAATTTTAGCAGCACAGGAATGCTCCGTGATGGGGGTTGATCCATTAACTCTGAGTCGTTACCTACTGCCGTCCCTAGTCAGTGCTTATCAAAATCCTTACTCTCATAGGTAAGTTCTTCTATTCCCGAGAGGACATGGTCAGGAGATAGCCCGGTCTATCATTTGGCAATTGGTGTAAAATCAATGGATAGATTGCGACAAGCTTAAAAAGATGATAAAGTTATAAATCTTGTAGATTTTGGAAAAGGTATGCCTAAACTTAAAACACGCAAGGCGGCAGCAAAACGTTTCAGGGTCACCGGTACAGGTAAAGTCATGAGGCGCAAAGCTTACAGAAACCACCTGTTACAAAAAAAATCATCTGCCCGTAAACGGAACCTTGCCCAGTCGGCAGTTGTTGATGATCGGGATGTGGAAAACGTTAAATTAATGTTGCCCTACTTGTAGGGCAGTAATCCAACTCTGAATTCAGTGACATTACAGTAAATCAATTCATCAAAATTATGACCAGAGTAAAAAGGGGTAACGTAGCCCGCAAACGCCGTAATAAAATTTTGAAATTAGCAAAAGGATTTAGAGGATCTCACTCCAAACTCTTTCGTACCGCTAACCAGCAAGTAATGAAAGCGTTACGGAACGCCTATCGCGATCGCCGTAAACGGAAGCGGGATTTTCGCAGTCTATGGATTACCCGTATCAATGCCGCTGCTCGTCATCACGGTATTAGTTACAGTCAATTAATTGGCAATCTGAAAAAAGCTGACATTCAACTCAATCGCAAAATGTTAGCTCAGCTTGCAGTGATTGATCCAGATAGTTTTGCTAAAGTTATTGCAGCTTCCTTACCCAAAGCCCATTGACTGAATGGTAGCCAAGGGAACTTGGCTAAAGTATTGTCGGCGGAATTGTTCCTCTTGGATAATGTCAGTCAGTCTTTGCGTGATGACTGACCACTCCGCCTTCTGAACTTGAGTCATTACATCATACCCTAAGATTTGGATCTGTCCTTGGGGAGTGATTTCCATCTTGAATCCAAATGCTTTTAATGCATCTAATCCAGCTTGGATCGTTGGCTTACTTAAGCTAAGGTAAGATTGTAACGTTTCAACCGTAGTTCCTTCACCTGTTCGGTCTAAATATTTTGCAATTCCCACTAACTGTCGCCATATTTCAATGGGTGGGGATGGATGGGGTAGGTGATATGCGAGTAAAACCCTCTTTTGTGCGTCTACTGCCTGACGAAATAAGCCATTCAATTCACTCCAACTCGTTGGGCATTGATTCACATAGATGGACTGGTCTTCCTCTCTACCATTGGATGGATGGTTATCAGTGGATCTATAACCGGCTTCACCCCGAAGATCTACTAACCAATCAGACGTAAATGGTGGTTTCACCAGATTGACAGTGGGTCGAACGGCGATTAACCGAACTTGATAAGCACTATTTCTAAGATCAGGGTACAGTTCTAATATAGCATCACAGCGTTCTTTGGGGATGTCCTGGGGGGTGTGCCCCCACCAGATGCCTGAAAACCCCCTAGCTGTTACCGATTCATCCCACAATTGAAACTCAGTTTTTGGGTACCTAATTTTAGGGAAGTGTTTATCAGGAGTCCAATTCTGTTCTGTAGAGGTAAACCAACAATTCCGAATCAGTAGCCGTGGTGGCGGGTTTCCCATTCCACAAGGTTCTAACCACTTCAGTGCTTGAAAAAGGGCACTCCCTAAATCTGCAACAGTCACTACCAAGTCGGCTTTCATTGTAACCCTAATGTTCCCCTCCCCTGTTCCACTGGTTAGTTGACGGATCCGGATATTCATTGACTCCTTAAATATCGGTAAATTGTCCACGGGCAAACTGAGACCTGCTGCTAGGGGATGACCCCCAAATTTACAAAGTAAATGACTTTCGTGCTTCAGTAATTGATAAAGGTCAATACCACCATAGGAACGTGCCGAACCTCGGGCAATGGTTGGATGGGGGGAAGATTCACCCGTCTCTTCCATGCCCAATAAAATTACTGGACGACTATACTCTTCAGCGATTTGTCCCGCAACCAATCCTAAAATACCTGGATTCCAGCCCACATCTGCCAGAATAATAATCCCCGTAGTCGAGAGATCCAGTTGGTTCAAGTGGGGATTCATTTGTTGACGTAATTCCTTTTGCAGGATCTGTCGTCTGAAATTGAGTGTTTCTGTTTCATTTGCCAACTGATGGGCACGCTGTTCATCCTGGGTGGTCAGAAGTTCAACACAGAAATGGGCATTTCCCTTGATCCGGCTGACAGCATTCATCCGGGGCGCAAGTCCAAAGGAAATGTCACTGGGGCGATCGCCAGTCTTTTGGCACAACTTCATTAGTTGAGTGATGCCCGGTGGGCTATTCCCTTGCTTTTTCCGTTCAAAACCCCTTTGTAATTGTTGTAAACCCAGTTGTGCCAGATAACGACAATCCCCAGACAACTGAACCAAATCTGCAATTAACCCTATAGCCACCAACCCCAATAGAGAATCCACAGGCTGATGGAATTGTTCCGGGAATGTTTGGTAAAGTGCCTCCACCAGTTTATAAGCAACTGCAACCCCAGACAAATGATATAGGGGATGGTCGTTGGATAAGTATCGAGGATTTATAATTGCTACTACCTCGGGTCGTTCATCGGGTAAGGTATGATGATCAGTGACAATTACATCAATCCCCAATTGGCGGGCATAGACAATTTCGGGGTGATTGGTACTTCCAGTATCACAGGTTAAGACTAGGGAACATCCCAAAGCTGCCAACCGATCCAATCCAGAATTGGATAAGCCATGGGAATCGGTCAACCGATTCGGGATAAAATAGGTAAGTTGTTCTGGTCCCGATAACCAGTGTTTTAAACCTTCCCATAGCACGGCTGTGGCAGTGATGCCATCACAATCAAAATCTCCCCATATTGTCACTTTTTCCCCTTGTTCCCATGCCCGCTGTAAACGGTGTACCGCCCGGGTCATTTCTGTCCCAAATGCAAAGGGACTACTGGGCTGATAAAGTTGGGGCTTTAGAAAACCTGCTAATGTATCCGGTTCAGTAATGCCCCGCTGCCATAACAATTGAGCTATGTAATCCCCGCTGCCATTGGTTAATTCCTGAACTCTAATCATAAACCAGGGAGGGGGCATGGAATCCGATGGCAGTTGCCATGGGGGTGGTGTAGTCACCATAAGAATCACCTTGAGTAAGAACGATATACCAGTCAATCGCTGGGTTATACTGTCCCATGGAATTCTAACCCAACAAAAAATCCAATGATTCGTTAAGGAGAAGAATCATTGGATTTTTGGGGAACTAAATTTACAACTGTTCGTTAATAAGTTTCCACATGCCAGCGTTCTTGCCGCTTCAACTGCCGTTGGTACTCAGACCAGTTTACATCAAATTTTGCCGCAGCTGTAGACATACCCTCATCAATCCCACCTTCCATTCCTTTTAGACCACAAATATAAGTATGGGTATTAGGCTTCTGTAACAATTGCCATAACTCGTCAGCATGTTCAGCAATGCGATGCTGAATATACATCTTTCCACCTTGGGAATTGGTCTGCTCTCGGCTGATGGCATAGGTAACACGGAAATGATTGGGAAACTCCCGTTGCAGGTCTTCCAACTCTTCCCTATAAAGGATATTGGGGGTATAGGCTACACCAAAAAATAACCAGGCTAAACCTTTAAAGGAATAATCTGAGTTATTTTCTTTAAACATACGCCAAAGGTAAGCCCGAAAAGGTGCAATACCGGTTCCAGTGGCCATCATAATAATGGTAGCCTCTGGATCTTCAGGCAAAAGCATTTCCTTCCCAACTGGACCCGTGATTTTAACATCATCCCCACTCTGGAGTTGGGTTAAGTAGGTAGAACAAACCCCGTAAACCGTTTGGTCTGTTTTGGGGTCTTTGTAAACCAGTTGACGAACACAAAGGGAGACCGTTTTATCATCCACTAAATCGCCATGACGGGTTGAAGCAATGGAATATAGCCTCAATTTATGGGGTTTTCCATTCTTGTCAGAACCTTGAGGAATAATTCCAATGCTTTGCCCCTCAATATATTTTAAGTTTCCGCTGGAAATATCAAAGGTTAAATGTCTGACAGTTCCTTCACCCCCTTCACCCACCAGTTCCTCATTGGAAATACATTTCCCTATAAATGGCTTGTTGGGACGATAAATATTTAAGGGAACATCTCCATGAGCCTTGGATTCCTTTTTGGATTTCACAGGCGCACCTTTATCCGATTCCTTGGGCTCAGACTCGTCCAATACAACGGATGGCTGGACTGGAGTCTGGGAATGACTGACTTCGCCAGCTGATTCAATACTGAGGGACTGAATGCTCACAATCTTCCCGCCTAAGCGGGTGATCCGTTGCATGAACTGACTCATGCGATTGTAGGGAACCGTAAAAAACACACTACCACTTGTCCGAACCGGTGTCGCTTCCTGACTGCCGGATCCGACATTCCCCAATCCAATGACCTCATAACGGAACAGACGATTTGAGGATGCAGAACCACTTGCGGCACTTAAATAGTACATTTTTACTTTATCTCCGAACCTTATTTTCAAGGATGGTATCATTCATCAATCTATGATGAACCAATCAATTTTACGATCCCCTTAAAACGAAGGGATTTGACTGAACTCAGACAGGACACCCGCCAATCAGCCCCTTAAATTCAAAATACGCAATACAAACCAATAGGTTTAATTTTAGGGTGAATCCCAGAATAAGGGGGGGATTAACATAATTGTTAATCTAACTTAAAAGAATATATTAATTCCAGTTAGGGGAGTCTGCCCACTCTTCTGTAGTAGGGCTGAATTTCTTGTGCAATAACTTTTATAGCAATGTTCATCCTATTCATTTCCACTAAAATTTGTAGCGAATCCCATCTTCTGATAGGATATGAAATAACAATTCACCAAAGCTGTTTTTTCAATAATGATGGTTGAAAGGTAACCTTGGTAAGGGGTTGATTTATGAAGGGTTGAACGAATGTGTATTGGTTTTCTTGATTAATCTTCAATTCTCTAGCAGGGGGCGTTCACGGCAGAAAGTTGAGCCAATCAATAAACCATTTATCCCGTTTGCCCTTATGCTTAATTTAAGATGCTTTTTGTTTAGTTTGAATTTAAATTTACTATTAAAGCCTGGATTACTAGAGGAAAATTATGACCAATAAGCCGAACCAAGTGGTTCTCATTGGCGTCGCCGGAGACTCCGGTTGCGGTAAATCTACTTTTTTACGTCGTTTGACAGATCTCTTTGGTGCACACTTGATGACTGTCATTTGTTTAGATGATTATCATTCTCTGGATCGGAAGCAACGCAAGGAAGTGGGCGTTACTGCACTAAACCCAAAGGCTAATAATTTTGATCTGATGTATGAACAGGTTAAAGATTTGAAGGCGGGTAAGGGAATTAATAAGCCTATTTATAACCATGAAACCGGTTTGATTGACCCACCCGAATGGATTGAACCCACTCCCATTGTCGTTATTGAAGGGTTACACCCCCTTTATGATCCACGGGTGCGATCGCTGATAGATTTTAGTGTTTATCTTGACATTAGTGACGAAGTGAAGGTGGCATGGAAAATCCAGCGGGATATGGCAGAACGAGGACATGGATATGATGATGTAATTATTGCCATCAATGCCCGCAAGCCCGACTTTTCTGCTTATATTGATCCTCAAAAAGAATTTGCTGACGTGGTCATTCGAGTATTACCCACTCAACTCATTAAAGATGATACAGAACGTAAAATCTTACGGGTACAGATGATTCAACGGGAAGGCATTGATGGCTTTGCCACCACTTACTTATTTGATCAAGGTTCAACCATCTATTGGACGCCTTGCGGTCGTAAACTTACCTGTTCCTACCCGGGTATAAAGATGTCCTATGGACCCGATAGCTTTTATGGTAATGAAGTTTCAATTCTAGAAGTGGACGGACAGTTTGATAACCTAGAAGAAATGATTTACATTGAAAGCCACCTGAGTAATACATCCACTCGCTACTACGGGGAAATGACTGAACTGTTACTCCAGCATCGCAACTATCCTGGATCGAGTAATGGTACAGGCTTATTCCAAGTTTTGACAGGATTAAAAATGCGAGCTAGTTATGAGTATTTAACTCAAAAAAATGTTGTGTTAACCGGTGCCGTATAGATCAATTCCCACAGTTTAATGTCCTTAGTCACTTTTAATAACTGAAAGTGACTATTTTTTGTGCAATTAGTGACAACTCCCACCGTCAACTGCTAAGAGCGGTCTGACGGGGGCTGCTCAAATTCACCAATGAGAGTTCTGTCTTACAGGCTGTGCATCCACTAAGCCTCCACCAGCAGCAAACGGTTGTCCTACCGTCCGTTTAAGTAGGTTCAAACGTGCATTTAAATCCCTGTCTACACTGACTCCACCATTAGGGCAATCCTGAACTGGAATCGACAAGTCTTTAACCACTCTTTCCTCACAACACTGGATGCTCCTGCTTCTGGCACCAACTTCTTGAGGGTGCCTGCCGCGTTTTACCGTTACTGCTGGCACTATGGTCAAGAATGTCTGCCATGGAACATGGAGTATGGATTGAGCTAGTCTGGTTCTAGCTAGTCCCTTGATATTCAGTTTCTCGAATCCAATCCGATCGTAGTCTGTACATCAATAATGAGCTACAGAATACTGAAAATCTTTCCGTTGAGGGGCACTGTGCAAATGCAATCTAGGGTACTGGACAGTTAAGCAGTGAGATGTAAAATAAAGAGGTAGAGTCAAGGAGAAAGGTACTGATTAATATCATTTGTGGGCTTATGACTGATTGTCACCAACCAAAGAAGCCTTCTTTGATGATGGAGTGGGCTTTGCCTTCCGCTTCTTAACCCGAACTCACGTTAATTTTAGTATTGTTGAATAGTTTGGGTATATTAATTAAGGGAAAATCACTGGGATTACCTTTAATATTTATTGCTAATGCTTGAAAGCAATGCCTGAAAATAGTCATCGGAGTTTCGTTGGGGATGCAATCTGGCACCAAGTTGTGGGTAATTTGGGCAATACTCTTCAGGCGAAACGCTGTGCAGTATGCCCCTATTCTCTAGGAGCAAGAATTATCACAGTTGCAGCTGAATACCATCCTGGACTTGACCCCTATCCACAAGCAGCATTTGAGTTGGCATCAATCCCTTCTTTGGCAAGAGTATTGCCAACATCTACCCCGATTATTTTTCATCAAGGGGATGGTGTAGAGTTTCAGGTGGCTGTAGGAACTTTTTTTAATGACCAGCCCAATAGTTTATTATTACTTCAATTCCACAAAGATACTGATTTTCATTGGATAATAACATCCAACCTCCGGCATTTTTTCCAGGGATTGATTGAGCAGGTAGGTATATCGATTGGATATGCCCTACATTGGACTGATAGTTATCAAGCTAGTCAACAACTCCAGCAGGTGAGGGAGAAGGAAGCGTTGGACTACGCCCTGCTTCAGAATACTTTTGCGCAGGTAGAGACCAAATCCCGCCTTAAGGGTGATTATCTAGCGATGATCTCCCATGAAATGCGGACTCCCCTCAACGGCGTGATTGGCTTTCTTAAATTAATTCTTGAAGGTGCCATTACTGATACTGAAGAACAGTATGAATTGATCCAAGAGAGTTATGACTCTGGGATACATCTCTTAAACATTGTCAATGACGTATTGGATATTGCCAAAATCGAATCTGGGAAAATGGACATTGAATTAAGCCCGGTTTCGTTAGTTCAAGTTCTAACGGCTGTTGAAAGTTTTATCCGAATTCAAACACAACAGAAAAAGCTGAGCTATTCCTTTATTTGTCCAGACAGGATAGATACAGTTATTATTTGGGGAAATTATCAACGACTGCTCCAAGTTTTATTGAACATTACTGGTAATGCCATTAAGTTTACCAATAATGGGGGAATTACCATTGAAATCGAAAAAATTGATACTCCACTGTATTTAAGTAATCAAAAATTGCCAGGGTTGGTCAAAATTCGGGTTGCTGATACAGGACTAGGGGTTCCATTGGAAAAACAAGTTCATTTGTTTCAACCCTATAGCCAGATTAACTGTATTGATTCAAGTCATTCTAGAGGGACGGGATTAGGATTGTTAATTTCTCAAAATTTATTAAAGTTGATGGGGGGAAGCATTAATTTTTTTAGTAAGGGGGAAGGATTTGGTTCAACTGTAACATTTACAGTGCCTTACATTAGCTGGGACGGAGGAGATTACAGTGTTACTGAGATTGAGAAATAGGGCGATAATGGCTCAACGCCACCTGAACTGCCTGGGATTGATCCCGATGGGTCAACCATTGGTGATAGGTACGATGATGGACTGCCACTGAATGTCCCATCATCCGTGCCGCAACTGTATCAGGAAGACCAAAGTGGATAGTGCGTACTGCCCAGGCATGGCGTAAATCATAGGGTGAAAAGGGTAAACCATAGCGACGGAACTGACATGTAACCAACTGCCCAATACGTTGAAGACTCGTTTGGGTAAGGTCTGTCTGGATTTTGGGTAGTTGGATCTCGCGTAAATTAAAGGTATCAACCCACTCAGGGTAAAATGGCCAAACTCCATGGCATCCCGTTTTAGTAGACCCGAGAACTTCGATATAGTCATCTCTATCGGATTGAATGAGATTGGCATACTGACAAAAAAATACTTCATGGTTGCGTAATCCATAGGTTGCCATGACCCCATAAACAAATCTCCATTCCGGGTTGGGGATGGTTCCAAACCCGCTTACAATGACTTCATCAGACGGGAGTCGGCGTTCTTTGGCACGACTAGGATTGTACAATCCCCAAAATTCTTTTAAGTTGTGGGGTAAGTTTAAATCCATAAACTCCGCTAAGGCTGAAAGGGCGGTACAACAAACTTGGCGACTGCGAGAATGGGCACGAGTGGTTTCCAGCGCCTCATAGATTAGTTCTACTATACTCAGGTTGGGTTGTGCTTGGGCGATCGCCATCAGTTTACGAAAATAAGGAGCGTAGGCACCACTCCAGGTAGTATGTACTGATGCTGGATGGCGGTCTCCCCTTTCAATACCCGTGGTTAAGTAATGGCGTTCAAATGCTTCAATTTTTCGGGTTAATTCAACCACAGACAACCGTTCTTCCTTGGAAAAATCGACATAATCTTCCCAATTAAACGTCCCCTGTAACAACTGACCCGCTATAATTTTAATCTGTCGTTCAGCCTGTTTTAACCCAATCCTGTCAGCTGGTAACCCTAAACTTAATCGTTGCTGATGAGGGGTTGAACCAAAATGACTGGGCTTAGGTGGGAAATTTCCCCTTAATCCCAATCGTTTACCACGCCGTTCAATCTGCAATCCCAGTTGTGCTAGTTTCAGGCGGTGATTAACTTTGGTGATTTGTTCATCTAATGGAGACAGGGATTCAATTGCTTTAGCCATAACTATATCCTTTGACATCCTCATTGACTTAAAGGACGAGGATTCCCAATCTGCCCGCACTAAACGGACTCCTGATGGGAGGATGGATCATCTCCCACTGCCCCGGTTGGGGTCTTACACTGGCTCCCACCCCCATGAAAGACGGCTTGCCCATCTGCCAGTTGGATTGTATCATTCTAGTACCCTAAAGGACAGGGCTTAAACCCCATTAATTTTTTGGTCAACGGAGTTGGTAGGGGATCCCAGTAGGTTTGTCAGGATTTCTAATGATTGAATGTGACGAATGAAAACAATATTGTTAAAATAATATGGATTATTAAAAAATTCAGTAAAGGATCTGGACTGTTATGGATCGAGTTGGCGTCTTACTCCTTAATTTAGGAGGGCCGGATCAGATAGAAGATGTCCGTCCATTTCTATACAACCTATTTTCTGATCCAGAAATTATCCGTATCCCCTTTCCATGGTTACAGCGTCCTCTGGCTTGGTTGATTTCTACATTACGAACAGAAAAATCCCAAGAGAATTATAAAAAAATTGGCGGTGGTTCTCCTCTCCGACGAATTACTGAGGAACAAGCCCAAGCCCTACAGAAATGTCTCCGGACGAGGGGCATGGATGCCTTGGTTTATATTGGGATGCGGTACTGGAACCCATTTACAGAAGAAGCGATAGCACAAATTAAATACGATGGAATCCAAAGGTTAGTTATTTTACCACTGTATCCTCATTTTTCCATCAGTACCAGTGGTTCCAGTTTCCGTCTCCTTGAAAAGATGTGGCAAGAAGACCCTGAATTACAGTCCCTTGATTACACCCTAATCCCGTCTTGGTATAGTCGTCCTGGTTACTTGCACGCCATGACTGATTTAATAATTAAAACCCTAGATCACTTCCATGATCCAGACAATGTTCATATTTTCTTTAGTGCCCATGGTGTGCCAGTTAGTTATGTGGAAGAAGCTGGCGACCCCTATCAAAGAGAAATCGAAGAATGTGCTGCCTTAATTATGAAAACCCTACATCGTCCCAATTCCCATACCCTTGCTTATCAAAGTCGGGTAGGTCCGGTAGAATGGTTAAAACCTTATACCGAGGAGGCGATCCTAGACTTAGCTCGCCAAGGAATTAAGGATTTAGCGGTGGTACCCATCAGTTTTGTTTCCGAACACATCGAAACCTTAGAAGAAATTGATATAGAATACCGTCATTTAGCCCAAGAAGCTGGGATTACTGGCTTTCAAAGAGTTCCGGCTCTTAACACCCACCCGGTTTTTATCAATGAGTTAGCAAATCTAACAGAGGAAGCCCTCCATGCCTCTCCGTTGAAGTTAGCCCAAGTTACTTCCATGAAGAAGAAAGTAAAGATGTATCCCCAGGAAAAATGGGAATGGGGGCTGACCACTGCTGCAGAGGTGTGGAATGGTCGCTTGGCAATGCTAGGTTTTTTAGCATTACTGGTAGAATTAATTACTGGTAATGGTCCGCTTCATATAATTGGTTTACTGTAAGGCTCTGTTTTTGAATGAATCCATACATGGTATGAACGCATCCACCCCTACTTCCTATCAAATCTTTATTAGTACCGGAGAGGTATCGGGGGATCTTCAAGGTTCTTTACTTATTACCTCCCTTCTCCGTCAAGCAACGAAAAGAGGGTATTCTATCCAAATTTCTGCTTTAGGGGGCGATCGCATGGCTGCCGCTGGAGCCACCTTAGTTGGTCATACCAGTGGTATTGGTTCTATGGGTTTAACTGAGGCTTTACCCTTTATTCTCCCAACCTGGCAAGTTCAAAGGCGAGCTAGGCAAGTCATCACAAATCATCCCCCTGACCTCGTTATTTTAATTGATTACGCCAATCCCAACCTAAAGCTGGGGAGCTATCTGAGGCGCACCTTTCCCCATATTCCCATCATCTACTATATTGCTCCCCAAGTCTGGGTCTGGGATCCCATAGCCTCTGTCAAACAGATTATAGCCATTAGTGATCAAATCCTGTCCATATTTCCAGAGGAGTTCAATTACATTAAAGCTCATGGCGGCAACGTGAAGTGGATTGGTCATCCACTGGTGGATACCCTTCGTAATGCTCCCAACCGAAAACAGGCACGGGCACAATTAGATATTGAGCCCGATGAAGTAGCTGTTGCCCTGTTCCCTGCATCTCGTCACCAAGAATTACGCTCCTTATTGCCAGTCATGCTGGCAGCGGCGAAGCAAATTCAAATGCAAATTCCCCAAGTCAGATTTTGGATCCCCTTATCCCTGCCTACATTTCGGAGACCCATAGAGCAAGCCCTTCTCCATGCTGGCATCTCCGCTCAATTAATTGAAGGACATACCCAAACATTAATTGCTGCCGCAGACTTGGCAATTACTAAATCTGGCACTGTGAATTTAGAAATCGCCTTGTTAAATGTACCTCAAGTTGTATTTTATAAAGTTAGTTCATTAACGTTCTGGGTTGTTCGCAGGTTACTAAACTTCTCAATTCCATTTATGTCCCCGGTGAACTTAGTGGAAATGCGGTCAATCGTACCCGAATTTTCTCAGGAACAAGCTACCAGTGATGCCATTGCAGCTAAGGCAATCAGTTTATTAACGCAACCAACGGAACGTCAACAGATTTTAGAGGGTTACACTTCCCTACGCATTGCCCTTGGGGAACCAGGAGTGTGCGATCGGGCTGCTAATACCATCCTAGACTTCCTCCCGAAGCTGTAACAACTGGGAGGAAATAGTTATTATAATTTTTTTCAATTTTATACACGTATTTTGGTTGTATCAATGACGTAATGATCCTTGGGCAAAGATGGATCGTGCTCAGTGCTGCTCATCCTAATTTGTTTAGGATTATAAGTATTTTCACTTATTCCAGACCGTCTTGAATTGCGAATGTTAACTATAAATGAAGCTTATTTAACAATCAAGAAGAACTAAACTGAATTACAACCAATTCCTGATAACTTATTAATAGTATCCATGCAGACAACCCATTGATAGGTGTGGCAATAACCAGAGTCATCTGTTTCAAATGCCATCATCAAAAGAGTGCTAGGGAGAGTAAAATGGAAGCACAATATTTTAAAGCTCATCTTAAAAGCTTAATTATATAAATTGCTATTGTTACTTTCCTTGAATCCAGTTCCATCTTGTCATCCAGTATTCGTAAATCACAACTGCTCCCTTTAGCTCTGACACGACCCTCCCCCAAAGCCCTCTTTCAAACTTCGGGGAAATTAATCCTTCTAGTTTTTTAATTGGAAAAACTGGGGTTGGTAAGTAATATCTAGGAGATGTTGTGGTCTATCAAACATAAACCGGAATGCTCAAAGAATGAACCTATCAGATGCTTTCAGATTGCATTGACAACGCACTGATTGCAAAAAGTAAGTTTTTAGCATTGGTCAATTAAGTTGGTCAATTTCTTAGGAATAGAAATCTATGTCTTACGCACAAACGCAAACTCGTTCTAAAAGCGGTTATCAGGCTGGGGTTAAGGACTATCGGCTCACCTATTATATGCCCGATTATACCCCCAAGGATACCGACCTCTTGGCTTGTTTTCGTGTAACCCCCCAACCAGGAGTACCTCCTGAAGAAGCCGGTGCAGCCGTTGCCGCTGAATCCTCTACGGGTACTTGGACAACAGTATGGACTGATTTATTGACGGACATGGACCGCTACAAGGGACGTTGCTACGATATTGAAGCGGTTCCTGGTGAAGATAACCAGTATTTCGTCTATATCGCCTATCCCCTTGACTTATTTGAAGAGGGTTCTGTAACCAATATGTTAACCTCTATTGTAGGAAACGTATTTGGGTTTAAGGCACTGCGGGCTCTTCGATTAGAAGATTTACGGGTTCCAGTGGCTTATTTGAAAACATTCCAAGGACCTCCCCATGGGATTCAGCTAGAGCGTGATAAATTGAACAAGTACGGACGTCCATTATTGGGTTGTACCATTAAACCGAAATTGGGTCTGTCAGCAAAAAACTATGGTCGGGCGGTTTATGAATGCTTGCGGGGTGGGTTAGACTTCACCAAAGATGACGAAAATATTAATTCCCAACCGTTTATGCGCTGGCGCGATCGCTTCCTATTTGTTCAAGAAGCAATTGAAAAGGCTCAGGCTGAAACCGGAGAAATTAAGGGTCACTACCTCAATGTGACTGCTCCCACCGTAGAAGACATGATGAAGCGGGCTGAGTTTGCCAAAGAAATCAAAACTCCCATTATCATGCATGACTACTTAACCGGGGGCTTCACCGCTAATACCACCTTAGCTCGCTGGTGTCGTGATAACGGTGTTTTACTCCATATTCACCGTGCCATGCATGCCGTCATTGACCGCCAGAAAAACCATGGTATTCACTTCCGTGTATTAACCAAGTGCTTGCGGATGTCTGGGGGAGATCACCTTCATTCTGGTACCGTTGTGGGCAAACTAGAAGGGGAAAAGGGCATCACCATGGGCTTTGTTGATCTGATGCGGGAAGATCACGTTGAACAAGACCGTTCCCGCGGGATTTTCTTCACTCAGGATTGGGCATCACTCCCCGGTGTGATGCCAGTTGCTTCCGGCGGTATTCACGTATGGCACATGCCAGCCTTAGTTGAAATCTTTGGAGATGACTCCTGCCTCCAGTTTGGTGGTGGCACCCTGGGACATCCTTGGGGTAACGCCCCTGGGGCAACTGCAAACCGGGTTGCCCTAGAAGCGTGCATTCAAGCCCGCAACGAAGGACGTAATCTATTCCGTGAAGGCGGGGATGTCATTCGTGAGGCTTGCCGATGGTCTCCTGAATTAGCTGCCGCCTGCGAACTATGGAAAGAAATCAAGTTTGAATTCGAAGCCATGGACACCTTATAAAATTCGGTTTCCCCGACTATTAATAAGTCGTTGGCACTCCCAAACTGACACCATCGCTGTTCAGTTTGGGAGGGTAAACCTTCCTTCAGGGAGTTGGGCTTATGGATCTCCACCGGATTGCCAAGGACACTGGTAAGGTTCTGGCTAGTTATGTAACTTATCAGGCGTTGCGTACTATTTTAACTCAACTAAGTGAAACCGACCCACCAGTTGCTTTTTGGCTCCAGCAATTTTCTGCGAATAGTAATGTTCAAGACGGGGATGTTTTTATCCAAGAGTTGTTGAATGCCCGACAAGACTTAGGGTTTCGATTGATGACTGTGCGAGAACATATTGCGGCTGAAATTGCTGATTATTTACCAGAAATGTTACAAACTGGAATCCAACAATCTAACTTGGAACATCGTTGTCGCCATTTAGAGCGCATTACCCAGCTTTCAACGCCTGATGGGATTGATCCAGATATGCCATCACCTCTATGACCACTGTTTTATTTCATTTGACCCTATTCGTTCATTGTAAACACCATGAAGACTTTACCAAAAGAAATTCGTTTTGAGACCCTTTCTTACCTTCCTCCTTTGTCTGATACCCAATTGATCAAGCAAGTTGATTATATTTTACAGAGCGGATTTTTCCCTTGCATTGAATTCAGTGAGAGCGCAGACCCTAAAATCCATTATTGGACCATGTGGAAGTTACCTTTATTCAATGCCACTTCTTCCCAAGAAGTATTGAGTGAAGTACGGGCTTGTAAATCTGAATACCCGAATAATTATATTCGAGTTGTTGGGTTTGATAATGTGAAGCAATGCCAAGTGTTAAGTTTTATTGTCCATAAACCCACCACTAGTCGTTTCTAGTCTTTTTGGAGCTTGTTTTTCCTATTCCAGGGTGGAAAGACCCTAAATTTCCACCCTGGTTTTATTTTGGGTGATCCTAAACCAGTAAGGATAGGAATTAGTTGGGGGATGAGGGCAAATTTGCTAAACTGGGATGTACTCAGTTGGGGGGCTTTGTCCCTGTAGGGGCGTTACTCCGAAGACCACTCTTAAACCATTACCTGTTTACCACTACTTTACTTTAAAACTGCGTTTGGATTGATTAGTGGTGAACTTAGTGGTTCAAATATTGGTTGAGATGTTAACATTTATATAAAAGTATTAAAATCAAAATTATTAAAGATAGGAGTCCCTTGTGACTGGATTTTTTAAGGGTTTGTTTGGTTCAAAGTCTAAGTCTGAAGATACCACTGTTCAATCTAGTCAATCAGATTCCTCAGGTAGTTATTATTTAGACAGTGATAGTGCTAAGTCTTTAGGGAACTTAGACTACATGCGGTCGGTTAAAACCATTCGACGTACCTTCCCCAAGGTGGAGGGGGATAAAAAGGAAGAAGTAGAAAAAATCAAAAAAGTTTCTTCCATGAGTCAGTCTGAAGGGAATGGCATTGTTTCTCCCTCTGCTCCCACTAACTCCCCCACTCCCACTAATTCCAATAATCCTCAAATTACAACTGAACGACGGAAAAATGATACCAGTATGGATATTTTCCGTACTATGGCTAAGGATATTAAGCGTTGATACCACCCTTGCTATGCCCTTTTGGCTAAAGCCTAGAAGATTCTCGGGTTAAATCGTGATCCCATATAAGCCCAACCTTGATGGATTACCTTAACTGTCTATCCTCTAGCAATATAGTCTGGATTTTGCAGTAGTGGCAAGCAAGTCATGTTTTTTTTAGTAAGGATGCGTCATTTCTAGTATGGCGCATCCTTATTTATTTAGGACTACTTTTTTGGTAAACGGATTACTTCGTCGTTCCTAACTTCACCCTCAATTGATTTTTAATAAATATTCAAAGAATAGTAGTCAGGTTTACAGTACGTTAAAATCGCTCAATGCTACGTTATAGAGAGTATACTTTTATTAATTAGATGTAATTATTTGTTTCTAATTAACAATAGGTGATACAGATAGATGCTTCGTCAGCCTAGCCTTGGTTGGTATTGAATCGAACTATAGTATATTTTCTAAAATTTTAATAAAAGTCATGACACAAGTACTTGATTCCCTCCCCTCTGCGTTTACTGATCGTATTTTATGTTGCTATGTCAATGTTGCCGGTAAAATGCAAGTCGCAAGAATTACCAATGTTACAGGTTGGTATTTTGAGCGTGTTGTTTTCCCAGGTCAACGGTTGATTTTTGAAGCTCCCCTAGATAGTGTATTAGAAATCCACAGTGGAATGATGGCTAGCGCTATATTATCCGATCGAATTCCTTGCCTTCGTCTTCAAGTACAGGAGGTTTCATCAAAACAAGTCTCAAGGTTTAATCATCTTCAGGATCAACAAATTGAGCAAGCTAACGATGGGGCACTAGACCCTATCTTGTTACCCGTACTTACCCAAATCAATTAGGAATCATTCCTTAAATGAAGTAACTCTACCTAGTCGAAGTTGAGAGTCTCCGTGCTTCAGGCGGAGGGTGAAAACCATGGTAAAGGCTTTAGCCTCCCATGTTGGTTCGGGTTTTGTTTTTGAGACCCCGAATGAATTCGCGGATAACTTCACTTTGCTGTCCAGCCCTTGTTCGCAGTACTCGATTTCCTCGGATCGCTAGTAATAGCGGGCTGAGTAACTAGAAATCGTCACGAAGGACGGCTTTAGCCCCGTAGAGACAACCTCCTTTTTGAATTAAGTACCTAACTTAATCTATGTCATTGGCATTTTTTCACAATCTGCTAGGACAGCCTCAAGCAATTCATTTATTGACTCAGGCAATTGTCCGCGATCGCCTGGCACCTGCCTACTTATTTACAGGGGCAGAGGGCATTGGTAGGAGTTTGGCGGCTGAATGTTTAGCCCAAATTATAGTTAGTGCCCCCCACAAAGACTTAGCCCTATCCAACTCACTCCAAGCTTTACCCCAACGGGTACACCATCGTAATCATCCAGACCTACTTTGGATTGAGCCTACTTATTTACATCAAGGCAAACGGCTAACCGTTCACGAAGCCGAAGCATCTGGGATAAAACGACGGGTTCCCCCACAAATCCGGTTAGAACAAATCCGAGAAATAACTCAGTTTTTGATGCGTCCACCCTTAGAGAGCCAACGTTCCCTAATCGTGATTAATCATGGAGAAACAATGGCAGAGCCCGCCGCCAATGCCCTATTAAAAACATTGGAAGAACCTGGATACGCAACTTTAATTCTAATCGCCCCTAGCGTTGAGGCTTTATTACCAACCTTAGTTTCTCGTTGCCAGCGTATTCCATTTCACCGTTTACCTTTAGAGGTGATGGTAGAAGTTTTGCGTCGTCAGGGATTTAATGAAATTATTCAACACCCGCAAGTACTCTCCTTAGCCCAGGGAAGCCCTGGCGAAGCCATTGTCCATTGGCGACAACTACAGAGCATTCCCAGTGAACTTTTAGACTCATTAAAACAACCCCCCACCAGTCTTAAATCAGCCCTTAACCTCGCCCAACAAATTGACCAAGCCCTAACGTCTGAAGCTCAACTATGGTTAGTGGACTATCTTCAACAGTGGTACTGGCAGCGAACCCCCCGTCCTCAGGCATCACTAATAAAGCAGCTTGAACGAATTCGTAAACTACTTTTGCAATATGTTCAACCCCGTCTAATCTGGGAAGTAATATTGATGGAAATTGCCCTAACCAACGATTCTAGGATTGGTTCAGATTAACAAATAATTGTCTACAATTATTTGTTTTCCCTAGTGGTGTCGCTAAATCCAAATTTCCAAACTCTTAAATCAGAGGCAAATGGTTGCCAGGAGTTTGCTTTGCGCATCCAAGGTAATTATAGTTCACTTTTTAACAGACAAATGGAGGCGATCGCTCAATTGACGCAACATTTGAGCCATAGCTGGGTCACTCTCCCGCAATTGTGAAATTTTTTCACAGCTATACATCACTGTGGTGTGATCCTTTCCTCCGAATTCCTCTCCAATCTTTGGCAAACTAAGGGCTGTATATTGACGCATCAAGTACATTCCAACTTGTCTAGCTTGACTAATTTCCCGACGTCGGGAACTACCTTTTAAGTCATCAATGGAGATATTAAACGTTTCCACAATTACCTTCATGACGGCATCAGGAGTTGCCTCCACCTGTTCTGCCGGAGGATTGAGTACTGGAGCAATACTATTAACAGTCATGGATAAACCAGAAATGGAAATATAAGCTACTGCCCGAATCAAGGCACCCTCCAACTCACGAATATTGGAAGTGTAAGTAGAAGCAATATATTCAACCACATCACGGGGTAGTCTGATATTTTCATACTCAGCTTTTTTTTGCAAGATTGCCATCCGTGTTTCTAAATTGGGAGCTTGAATATCTGCAATCAACCCCATGGAAAAACGAGAACAAAGACGCTCTTGTAACCGGGAAATTTGAGAAGGTGGACGGTCAGATGCCAAGACTACCTGCTTGCCTGCTTCATGAAGGGTATTAAATGTATGAAAGAATTCTTCTTGGGTATACTCCTTGCCTTCAATAAATTGAATATCATCGACTAATAAAACATCTACCGCTCGATACAATTCCCGAAAACGTTGCATACTATCTTTACGAATAGCAGAAATCAAGTCGTTGGTAAATTGCTCTGTTGAAACATAATAAACCTTAGCGTTTGGACTAATTTCTAAATGATAATGACCGACGGCTTGCATCAAGTGGGTTTTCCCCAACCCAACTCCCCCACATAGAAAAAGGGGATTAAACTCACGACCAGGGGACTCTGCTACAGCTAAAGCGGCTGCATGAGCCATTCGGTTGTTTGACCCCACCACAAACCGTGAAAATAAATATTTGGTATTCAGTTCAGCAGGTTTGTAGTTACGCATTGGCAAAGTACTAGGGATAAACTCTGGAGTTGCCGTGGCTAACTGAGGCGCCCAAGAAATACGCGGGGGTTGATTCATTACGGTAGAATCATCACCAGCAGCAATTTTTATTTCAATTTCAATTTCTCTCCCCAAAATACCCTTGACTACATCTGCAATGGTTTGAAAATAGTATTTTTGCAACCAACTGCGGGCGAAGGGATTTGGGGTACAAATTACCAGATGATTTTCATCCATCTGCTCTACCATGGCAGTTTTGATCCAGGTTTCAAATGTTGGCTGCCCCAGTTGAAGTTGCAAGCGTTCTAATACCTGTTGCCAAAACTCTTCTGGAGAAATACTAGCTGCTGTAGCCATACCCTTAAAAACCTTTACGGAGAAACCCTAGAGTGTCAAAGTATATCACTCTTAGCCAACCTTGAACGATTCGGAGTCCTTAAAGCTAAGCTTTTGATATTTCAAACTTTACCTGATTATACCAGCGCCTCTAGATTTAGAGTAGTATACGGGGATTCATTTCAATTAAGACTCTATCCATAGCATCTGCCGTCATTAGTGTAGGAAGTATGGAAGAATATGAAACTGGTAGTATGCCTCAACTGAAGGGATAAAATAAATTTGGATTTTTGTAAACTTACTTAAATTGAGTGCTCCCTTCATCGTTAGGATAGTAATGTAAGGTTCTATTCACTGAATTGAATTAGCCGGAGTGTTAATCCAATGGTCTTTCTCAATATTCAAGAGGAGCCCATTTGAAGTGATAGATTGATAAAAAATTTTTTACCTAGTTGGGAGCAAATATGGACTTTTTGAGCAATCTATTGGGTGGACTTGACAGCCTAAATATAGAACCACTACTTCAATTAACAGCTATTGCCCTAATCATGCTGTCTGGACCGGTCATTATATTTTTGCTCTCGGCACGGGGTGGCAACCTTTAACTTCAACTCCTTGTTTTCACATCCCTCTATGGATATAACCATGGAGGGATTGGTTGTTGAACCAAAAAATAAATGTTCTAAGGTAAATTTAAACTAAAATCAACTATTTTATTTCTGTTCGTTTCATTCGATCTGATGACTTAAAGTCTAAGGTAAATATTTTTGGACAACTTGCCACCCCGTTAAGGAAACACTAGCAAACCCAAGACCCAAAATCAGGTTTATAGTTAAATGAAGG